>NZ_BCBT01000039.1:0-59367 GCF_001320965.1 Pseudomonas sp. NBRC 111143
CGGTTCGGCGCTCCGACTTGCCCGCGAAGCGCCGCGCGGGCGGCGCTCGATCTCATGGCCACCAAAAATCTCCCGGCGAGCACCTTCCAGCCCCAACCCCCCTTCCAGCCAACCTCCTCTAGCCCCCAGCCCCCCAATAGCACACGACCGTTCATCGGATCAAAACGTTATTTTGTAACGGCTAATAGCACTTTGATAGCGGCGCTCGGTCTTTCCTGAGATGCTGCATCACATTCTCCTTTGAAAGTGACGGGCCCCCGGAAGTCGGGGCCTGACGGCCACCAGGGAAGCTGGCTTGCAGGATGCGTGCGTGCTCTACCACACAACTGTTTGCAAGGTGTCCCATGTTCGATCGCAAAATCAAAGCTCGGCTCGCGGCAAGCGAAGCCGAGGTCAAACGCCTGCGCGCGCTGCTCGACCCAATGGAACGAGGCAACCTGACCCTGCGCCTGGACGCCGAGCGCCGGATCAGCGCCTGTAATGAAGCCTGTTCGGCTGCGCTGGGGCATCCGCATGGCGCCTTGATCGGCCAGGCCCTGGCTGATGTGGTGCCGGGGTACGTGACCGCTCTGCCGTGCTATCGGCGCTTCAACGAGGCGCTGTCACGCTTCGAGCCGATTCGTGACGATTACCGCTTCCTCACCCGCGAAGGCCGGTTGATCTGGCTGCACCTGACCTGGCTACCGGTGCGCGGCGACGATGGCCGTCTGGATTACGTACAGGGCTACGGTAGCGAGGTCACGGCACAGATCGACAAGAGCCGTGAGAACGGTGCATTCGTCGAGGCGCTCTTGCGCTCCACTGCGGTGATCCAGTTCGACCTGGCAGGCAATATCCTCACGGCCAACGAACAGTTCCTCGGCGCCATGGGCTATTCGCTCACGCAACTGGTCGGCCAGCACCATCGCCTGTTTTGCCCGAAGGAAGAGGCTGCAGCTCCCGCCTACCAGGAGTTCTGGAAGACCCTCAACAGCGGGCGCTATGTCGCCGGGCGCTTCCGCCGATTGGACAGCCGGGGGCAGGAAGTCTGGCTGGAGGCCAGCTATAACCCGGTCTACGACGCCGAGGGCAAGATCAGCCGGGTGATCAAGTTCGCCTCGGTGATCACCGACCAGGTGCGCAAGGAGGACGATATCCGCCGCGCTGCGCAAATGGCCCTTGAGGTGTCGCGCAACACCGACGTCAGTGCCCGCGAGGGGGCGAGCGTGGTGCAGGAAGCGGTGCAGACGATGCAGGCGGTGGCCGATCAGATGCACAGCGCCTCGACCACCATCGAGGCCCTGGGCAAGCAGTCGCTGGTCATCAGCTCGATCGTGCAGACCATCGGCAGCATCGCCTCGCAGACCAACTTGCTGGCGCTAAACGCTGCCATCGAAGCGGCCCGTGCGGGCGAGCAGGGGCGCGGGTTTGCCGTGGTCGCCGATGAGGTGCGCCAGCTTGCAGCGCGCACCAGCGCAGCGACCGAAGAGATCGTCGCGGTGGTGGCGCGTAACCAGCAATTGGCCGATCAAGCAGTGGTGGAGATCGAACACAGCCGCGAGCAGGCGGGGGTCGGGCTGACCCTGGCAGGCCAGGCGGGCAGCGCCATCACCGATATTCAGGAAGGCGCACGCCGCGTGGTGCAGGCGGTCGGGCAGGTGACCCAGGACCTGCGTTGAGCCGCAGGTATCAGTCGGGTTGGCGCCAGATCAGCTCGCGGGTGTCGTAGCCGCGCTGGCGGGCCACTTCGAGCAACTGGTTGCGCGTGCGTTCGCTCACCGTAGGCGTGCGCGACAGCAGCCACAGGTACTCGCGGTTCGGATGGCCAACCACGGCTACGCGGTAGTCCGGATCGTGGTACAGCACCCAGTATTCGCCCTTGGCGGTGTCCGGCGCCAGTTTGCTGAACCAGTTGTCGAACCTCACCCACAGCTTGTCGGTCTGGCCGGGTTGCTGCAGCTGGGCAATGCCGGTCGCCTCCTGCCACTCGCCGTCTTCGTCTCGGCAGCGGTTGGTGACATCGACCTGGCCATCTTCGCGCAGCTGGTAATTGGCTTCTGACTGCACGCAGTCACGTTGGAAGAACATCGGCAGGCGTGCCAGTTCGTACCATTTGCCCTGGTACTGCTCGAGATTGACCGGCATGGTCTTGGGTGGCGGCTTGTCCGCCGAGGAGCCGACGCAACCGCCCAGCGCCAGGGCCAGGCAGGAAACCAGCAAGGTGGCGCGAATCGCCATGAACAACCTCCGCAATGACTGTGGTGTCATTGCTTGGACGACGGACACTGGCGAAAGTTGAATCTTTCAGCGTGGCTCCAGCGCGGCGTCCATCATCCGCTCAAGCGCGGCATACTCGGCATGGCTGACCGCAACCAGGCCGCTGGCGTCCTGGGAGTGGGCGAAGGCGGCGAGGGCTTCGGGGTCGTCGAGCATGGCCTGGCGAATGCGCGTCTTGAGCGCCGGGCACAGGTTGGCGCGGAACACGTAGGGGTCGTAGTAGATCGGCGCCGAACGCCACAGCACCTGGAGCCTGGCGGGGTCGATGGCGTGGCTGGCCAGGTAGGCGTCGGCGCGCTCGCTGGCGACGAAGGCGGCATCGACGCGCCCTTCCAGCAGGGCCTGCAACGCCTTGTCATGGGTGCCGGCGTACACCAGCGCACCGAAGTAGCGCTGCAAGGGCGTGGTCACCTGCGCTGCGAACTCGACGCTCGGCACCAGGCTGCCGGAGGTGCTGGCCGGGTCGCTCAGTGCCACGCGCTTGCCGCGCAGTGCCGTCAGGTCCGCAGGCCCCGGGCTGCGGGTGAGCAGTAATGCCTGGTAGTGGTTGCCGGCCGGGGTATAGGGCCCGGCGCTCAGGGTAAAGGTGGCGAAGGCCTCGACCTGCGGGTCGCGACGGTGCGCCAGTACATAGGAGGCCGGCCCCAGCCGGGCGATGTCGGCGCCGCCGGAGACGATGGCATCGACCACACCCTCGTAGGAGGGCGCGACCACCAGCTCCACCGGCACGCCCGTGGCCTCGCTCAGGCGCTGCAACAGTGGCTGGTTTTCGCGCAGCATCGCCTCGGCGCCCTTGAGCGGGATCACCGCCAGGCGCAGGCTGCGGGGCGCACAGTCGGCCAGCGCGGCGACCGCTGGCAGCATCAGGGCCAGCAGTGTCAGTGCCTTCAATGCACGCATGATTTCTCCTCGAGGGCATTGAAGGGCGGGTAGTCGCGCAGTTGTGCCGGCGACAGCGGACGGCTGAAGTGATAGCCCTGGGCAATGTCGCAACCGGCGAGCTTCAGGCACACCAACTGCTCGCGGGTCTCCACGCCCTCGGCCACCACCTCCAGGCCCAGGCGCTTGGCCAGGATGATGGTCGAGGATACGATCGGGCTGTCGTCATGGCTGTTGCACAGCGGCGCGATCAGGGCGCGGTCGATCTTCAGCTTCGACAGCGGCAGGGCCTGCAGGTGGGCGAAGCCCGCGTAGCCACGACCGAAGTCGTCGAGGCTGATGCCGATACCGGCCGCGCGCAGCCGGTGCAGGTGCTCAAGAGCCGTGCCTTCGGGGTCGAGCACGGTGGTTTCGGTGATCTCCAGCTCCAGGTGCCGAGTGTCAATGGCATGCTGCGCCAGGGTTTCAAGCAAGCGCTCGCTGAAGTCGGCCTGGCGCAGTTGCAGCGCCGAGACATTCACCGCCAGGCGCGTATCACGGCCCTGGGCCTGCCAACTCGCCAACGCCTCGCAGGCCAGACGCAGCACCTCCCAGCCCAGCTCGACGATGAAGCCGCTGCGCTCAGCCATGCCGATGAAACGGTCCGGGTAGAGCAGGCCGAACTCGGGGTGCTCCCAGCGCACCAGTGCCTCGTAGCCCAGTACCTGCAGAGTGTCGAGACGAATCTGCGGCTGGAAGTGAAGCACGAACTGGTGCTCGGCCAGGGCGCTGCCGAAGGCCTGTTCGAGGGTGAAGGCCTGGATGTCGGGCAGGTTCAGCGAAGGGTCGAAGAAGCGGTACTGCGCACGCCCAGCCTGCTTGGCCGAGTACATCGCCGCGTCCGCACAGCGGATCAGGCTGTCGATTTCCTGGTCATCGCGCGGGGCGATGCTCACCCCGACACTGGGGCTGGTGTTGACTTCCTTGCCGTCCAGGGCGTAGGTCGCGGACAGCTTGACCACCAGCGCGCGGACCCAGGCGTCGATCTGTTCCTCGCTGCGGTTGCCGGCCAGCAGCACCACGAATTCATCGCCGCCGAAGCGCGAGGCTTCGTCTTCGGGTTCGAGCATGCGCTGGATGCGCCCGGCGACGGCTTGCAGCAACAGGTCGCCGATCTTGTGGCCGAGTGAATCGTTGATCGACTTGAAACGATCCATGTCGATGAACAGGATCGCCGTCAGGCGACGCCGGGCGCGCTGGCGCGCGAGGGCCTGGGCGGCGACTTCGACGAACTGGCGGCGGTTGTGCAGGCCGCTGAGGTGGTCGGTGGCGGCGGCGTGGCTGCTGCGTCGGTGTTCATCCTCCAGGCGCCCGATCAACTGCTGGTTGACCTGCTGCGTATGCTCCAGCTCGCTGAAGGCTTCCTGACGCTTGCGCAGCAGGCGCAGGCTCCAGAACAGGCCGCCGATGATCAGCAGGGTCATGCACAGATTCAGCCAGAACTGGCGGTCGTAGGCGAGGGTGGCGGGCGCGAGAATCTCGTCATGACGCTGGCTGACCACCACGCTGAAGCCGCGGTCGGCGACCCGGCGGTAGAGGCTCTGGTAGGTGCTGGCGTAGGTGTACTGGGTGAACAGCCCCGCGTCGCTGTTGCCGCTGGGCAGTTCCGGCTCCAGCGACTCGGCGGCCACCACCACGCCGCTGCTGTCGATGCGTACGCGCTCCTGGCCGTCCGCCTGGAGCAGGCGCATCAGGCCGCTGTGACCCAGGTCGATGTGCTGGAAGAGTACCGCCAGGTAGCCGATGTCCAGCTGTACCACGAGAATGTTGTCGATCTCGCGGCCGCTCAGGTCGGTCAGCGGCAGCAGGAAGGGCAGGCGCCATTTTGGCAAGGCGTTGGGGGCGTTGTCGGGGGCGATCTGGGGCATGAAGGGCTTGAAACCATGGCGCGCGACATGTTGCTTGAGCTGCTTGAGCCAGTCTTCCGGCAGTTGCTGGGCTTCGTCGAAATGGCTAGCGGAGACCAGCCGACCCTGCTGGTCGTACAGGCTCATGCGCTTGAACACGGGATCTTCGGCCAACAGCCGCGCCAGGCTGAGGTTGCCCTGGCGCATGCTGAGCAGGTCATCCTGAGTGACACGTCCTACGGCCTGGGCCCGATCGACCAGTTGGCGTAGGCTTTCGCCGACGATGCTGGCCAGGTTCAGGTGCTCGGCGGCCTTGGCCGCCAGGGCATCATGACGGGCGGCGGCCTTTTGCGTGAAATGCAGCCCCCAGAGAAAGGCCAGGGTGACGGTGCACAGCATCAGCAGCAGCAGGGGCAACAAGCCTGCAGGCGAGGGGGAGCGGCGGTTCACGTTGTGTTGTTCCCGAGCCCTGTGGTGCAGCAAAAATAAGACAGCAAGATGACAGAGGAATGACTGGTGGCGAAATGCTTCTATCCGCCGCAGGCTGCTCCTTTGTGTGCAGGAGCAAGCGTCTTGTTCAAAATCTAAAGGCCAGTGCAAGTCCCTGTGTGGGCGGTTCGGCGCCCCGACTTGTCCCGCGAACACGGGCGTAGCCCGTGCCAGGCAGCGCGGTGTCTTTTTCGCGGGCAAGCCCGCTCCTACACCAACGCCTGCAACGCCGCCCTGGCTTCATCGCTGGCCAGGCACTGGATAAACAGTTCGCCCTCGCGCCGCACGGTCTCTTCCAGCTCCCGTCGCTGCCCATCCTTGAGCAGGCGTTTGCTGATGCGCAAGGCCTGCTGCGGCATGGCCTGCAAGCGTCGGGCAAGCGCCACTGCGGCCGCCAGGCACTGTTCGCCGTCGTCATGCAGCTCATTGGCCAGGCCCCAGGCCAGTGCCTGTTCGCCGCTGAGCAACTCGTTGGCCAGCAGCAGTCGCGCCGCTCGCTGATGCCCCAGCAGGCGTGGCAGCAGCAGGCTCGAGCCGAATTCCGGGCACACGCCCAAGGGCGCGAAGGGCATGCGCAGTTTCGCCGAACGACTGACCAGCACCTGGTCGCAGTGCAGCAACAGGGTGCAGCCGATGCCGATGGCGGGGCCGTTGACGGCGGCGAGCAGCGGCTTGTCCAGTGCCAGCACGGTGCGCATCATGCGAAACACCGGGCTGTCCAGATCACGTGGGGGGTTGTCGAGAAAGTCGCGCAGGTCATTGCCGGCGCTGAAGCACGCCGTGCCGCCGGTCAGCAGTATCACCTCGACGGCCGGGTCTTCGCTGGCCGCCTGCAGATGGCGGTCCAGCTCGCTGTACATCTCGCTGTTGAGCGCGTTGAGCTTGTCGGGGCGGTTGAAGGTCAGGGTCAGCAAACCCTGGTCGAGGCTGCAGGTGATCAGGTCGGACATGGCTGGGATTCTTGTTATTGGCCGGAGCACAGGGTTTATCACGCGCTGCGCCTTGTTGTACAGTCGTTCAGTCCAACCCGCCACGACGAGAATCTGCATGACCCAGGAAGCCCGCTACAACCGCATGGCGCCCGAAGAGCGCAAGGCCATCCTGGTCCAGGCGACCCTGGCCTGTCTCAAGCGCGATGGCTTCCAGGGCGCGTCGATCCGCAAGATCTCCGCCGAGGCAGGGGTGTCGGTAGGGCTGATCAGTCACCATTATTCGGGTAAGGACGAACTGGTCGCCGAGGCCTACCGCGCTGTGACCGGGCGGGTCATGGGCCTGCTGCGCGAGGCCATGGCGCAGGCCGCACCCAATGCCCGTGAGCGCCTGTCGGCGTTCTTTCGCGGATCGTTCTGCGCCGAGTTGCTCGACCCGCAGTTGCTCGACGCCTGGCTGGCCTTCTGGGGGGCGGTGAAAACAGCCGAGGCGATCAATCAGGCGCACGACCACTCCTACTCCGAATACCGCAACGAACTGGCCGAACTGCTGGCGGCGCTGGCCGGCGAGGAGGGCTGGCAGGCCTTCGACGCGGACCTCGCCGCGATCAGCCTGAGCGCCTTGCTCGATGGGCTGTGGCTTGAATCGGGGCTCAATCCCAACACCTTCACCCCGGAACAGGGCGTGCAGATCTGCGAGGCCTGGGTCGATGGCCTGCAGGCCGGCGGGCGTCGGCGCTTCAGCCTGCCGGGAGGCTGTTGATCGGTCGTTCAGTACCGGGTAGGCTGCTGGCGCGGGTTTCAGAACAACATCAAATAAGAGACCACACGCAATGACACCTCGGGTACTGGTCGTCGACGACGATCCGCTCATTCGTGACCTGTTGCAGGCCTATCTCGCGCGGGAAGGCTACGACGTACGCTGCGCCGACACTGCCGAAGAGGCCGAGCGCTACCTGGCCAGCCAGCCGGTGGACCTGGTCATGCTCGACATCCGCCTGCCGGGCAAGGACGGCCTGACCCTGACCCGCGAGCTGCGGGTGCGCTCGGAGGTCGGCATCATCCTGATCACTGGCCGCAACGATGATATCGACCGCATTGTCGGCCTTGAATGCGGCGCCGACGACTATGTGATCAAACCGCTCAACCCGCGTGAGCTCGTGTCGCGGGCCAAGAACCTGATCCGCCGCGTGCGCCACGCCCAGACAACCCGCCCTGGCGCCATCGCCAGCCCTTGCCTCAAGCAGTTCGCCGACTGGGCGCTGGACAGCGACCGACGCCGGTTGATCGACCCGCAGGGCGGTGAAACCCTGCTGACCCATGGCGAGTTCCAGCTGCTTAGCGTGTTTTTGCGCAACAGCGGCCACACCCTCAGCCGCGACCAGTTGATGGACCAGATCCGCAACCGCGAATGGGTGCCCAACGACCGTTCCATCGACGTGCTGGTTGGCCGTCTGCGGCGCAAGTTGCACGACGACCCGGCCGAGCCGCAACTGATCATCACCATCCACGGCACCGGCTACCTGTTCACCGCCAGCGTGGCGGCCTGAGGCCATGCGCGGCCTGGGCTTCGCCTGGCTGTTGCTGCTGAGCGTGCAGGCGCTTGGCGCAGCGCCGGTGCGTTACTGCGACTACCCGGTGTACCCGCCGGTGTCGTGGAGCGATGGCAAGCAGGTGCGTGGCCTGGCACCGACCGTGGTACGCGAGCTGTTCGCCCGGCTCGGGCTGGAGGTCGAGATCGTGGTGCTGGGCAACTGGAAGCGCTGCCTGCTGGATGCAGCCGAAGGGCGGGTGGATGTGGTGCTGGCCTACAGCAGCGACCAACGTGATCAAGGCATGCGCTTCTCCCGAGTGCCGGTACTGCGCGAGGAGGTCGCGGTATTCGTCAACCGCAAGCGACCGGTACGTTTCGAACAGCTCGACGATCTTGCCAGCTATCGCGGCGGGCTGCTGTTCGGCGAAAGCTACGGCCCGGCCTTCGACCGTTTCGTTGCCCGTCACCAGAACATCGAATGGGTGTCGTCCAGCCAGCAGAATTTCGGCAAGCTGATTCGCGGGCGCATCGACTTCGTGATCCAGGAGCGGCGCACTGGCGAGCTGTTCGTCGAGCACCTGCCCGGCGCAGGCGATATCCAGGCGCTGCCCGCGGCGCTGAGTGTCGACTATCTGCGTGTAGCCGTTTCACGCCATAGCCCCTTGAGCCAGCGCATGGATGAGATCGACGCGCAGTTGCAGCAGATGAGCGAGCGCGGCGAAATCGACAACTGGCTGCATCAGAGCGAAGTGACCTACCGCGACATGATCGGGCAACCGGCAGGTGCGCGATGATTCGTCTGCGCGCCGACGGCCTGCTGCGCCGCCTGCTGCTGTTCATCCTGCTGTTCAGCCTGTGCTTCACCGTGCTGGCCAGCGCGGTGCAGCTGTATTTCGAGTACCGCCGCGAAATGCGCGATATCGACGCGCGCATGGAACTGATCCGCGCCGGTTACCTGGCGAGCCTGGAGCGCAGCCTGTGGGACCTGGACCAGGAGCAGCTCAACGTTCAGTTGCGCGGGCTGGTGGACTTCTCCGATGTGGCTCGGGTGCGGCTGGACAGCAGCGACTTTCAGTTGCTGCAAGGCCAGGCCGAACCTGCCGGGCCACTGCGCGTCGAGCGGTTCGCCCTGGACTTCCAGCCGCCTTCCGGACCGCCGAGGCACTTGGGGGAACTCGAGGTGAGCATCGACTTGGGCGCGGTGCATCAGCGCCTGTTCGCCACCGGGCTGACCAGCCTGCTATGGATGAGCGTGTTTCTCTGCGGGTTGGCGGTGGCGCTGTCCGGGCTGTTCTACCGCCTGGTCACTCGCCACTTGCAGGTGATGGCCGAGTTTGCCCGGCGCGTGGCGGCGGGTCAGTGGCAGGAGCCGCTACGCCTGGACAAGCGGCGTTCGCCACGCGCCGATGAGATCGACACCGTGGCCCACGCCCTGGACGACATGCGCCAGGCGATCCTCAGCGATATCGAGCGCCGCGAGCAGGATCGCCTGGCCCTGCAGGACAAGCGTGACGAACTGCAGGCCATGGTCGAGCGGCGCACCGAAAGCCTGGCCCGGGCCAAGGACGAAGCCGAGGCGGCGAACCTGGCCAAGTCGCGCTTCCTGGCGACCATGAGCCACGAGTTGCGCACTCCGCTCAACGGCATTCTCGGCATGGCCGAACTGCTGCGCACCAGCAGCTTCGACACGTTGGGCCGCAAGCGTCTGGACGCGCTGTACAAGGCCGGCGAAGGGCTGTCGAGCATCCTCAACGAGGTGCTGTTCTTCGCCCGTCTGGAAGAAGGTGAAAGCCACCCGGAGCCCGTGAACTTTGCCCTGCGCCAGCTGTGCAACGAGGTGCTGACTCTGCTCGAGCCGCGCGCCACCGCCAATGGCACCGAGCTGGACTGCCATATCGATGCCCGGTTGGCGCCCCATCAGTTCGGCGCCGAGCAGTACCTGCGCCAGGTGCTGAGCAACCTGCTGGCCAATGCGATCAAGTTCACCGAAGGCGGCCGGGTCAGCCTCGAGGTGCGCGTGCTGCAGGGGCAGTGGTTGCGGGTGCAGGTCAGCGATGACGGCATCGGCATCGCCCCGGCAATGCAGGCGCGGATCTTCGAGCGTTTCACCCAGGCCAGTGAAACCGTGGCTCGGCGTTACGGCGGCACGGGCTTGGGGCTTGCAATCTGCAAGCACCTGATCGAACGCCTGGGCGGTCGGATCGGCGTGGACAGCCGCGAAGGGCAGGGCAGTTGCTTCTGGTTCGAGGTGGAGCTGCCCGCGGGGCGTGACGTTGCCGCCGATTCCGCCAGCCAGGGGCTTTCGCCTGCCCTCGAGATCCTGGTGGTCGAGGATGTGGCGCTCAACCGCGAGGTGGCGGGCGGCTTGCTCGAGCGTGACGGGCACCGGGTCAGCTTCGCCGAGGATGCGACGCAGGCGCTGGCGGTCTGCGCACAACGACGCTTCGACCTGCTGCTGCTGGATGTGCACCTGCCAGGCATGAGCGGTGTCGAGTTGTGCCGGCAACTGCGCGCGGGCGCCGGGCCGAATCGGCAGACGCGAATCCTGGCCCTGACGGCGGGCGTGCAACCGGCCGTGGTACGCGGCTACCTGGAAGCCGGGATGCAGGGGGTGCTGGCCAAACCGTTGCGCCTGGATCGACTGCGCCGTGCACTGGCCCAGGCCGAGCCGCTGGTGCTCGAGCCCGATGCACACACCGCCCTGGATCTGGCCCTGCTGCAAACCCATCGCCAGTTGCTCGGCGAGCAGAAGGTGCAGGACCTGCTGGCGACCCTGCGCCAGAGCCTCGAGGCGCAGCGCGGGGCTTTGCTCGACGCCCAGCACCTGGGGGACTGCACCCAGGCCGCAGACTTGGCCCATCGCCTGGCGGGCAGCAGCGATTCGTTGGGGCTGAGCGGGTTGGCGACGGCGTTGAGGCAGGTCGAGCAAGCAGCAGTGGCTCTGGACAGCCAGGCGCTGCAAGCGCTGGCAGACAGTACGCGAACCGCCCTGGATGCCGCGCTCATCCTGCTGGAGCAGTTGATCCAGAGCGCTCGTACATAATTCTTACGACTTTTTACATCTTCGATCCCAAGCTTCAACGTCCGCTTACATCGCTTTCCAATAATCCCTGACAACCGTGTGGTTCGCGGTCCGTCAGGCTTATTGGAGATAAGAATAATGAAAGGTCCCAAAGCTCAGCCCAACGCCATGCTGGAGGTGCGTCATGTCTGAGCCCTCCGAACGCAAAGGCATCCACCTCACTCGCGCGCTCAAGAGCCGGCACATCTTCATGCTGTCGCTGGGCGGCGTCATCGGCACCGGCCTGTTCATGGGCTCGGGGGTGACCATCAACCAGGGTGGCCCGATGGGGGCGATCCTGGCCTACCTGGTGGCAGGCTTCCTGATGTACCTGGTGATGGTCTGCCTGGGTGAGCTGTCGGTGCAGATGCCGGTATCGGGCTCGTTCCAGGCCCACGCGACAAAATACATCGGCCCGGCCACGGGCTTCATGATTGGCTGGGTGTACTGGATGAGCTGGGCCACCACCGTGGGCCTGGAGTTCACCGCCGCCGGCATGCTGATGACCCGCTGGTTCCCCGAGGTGCCGATCTGGTACTGGTCGGCGCTGTTCGTTGCCGTGCTGTTCGGCCTCAACGCCTTGGCGACCCGGGCTTTCGGCGAGGCCGAGTACTGGTTCTCGGGGATCAAGGTCGCGGCGATCCTGGGCTTCATCATCGTCGGTATCCTGGTCATCTTCGGCGCCATCCCGCTGACCAGCGGCGCACCGGCACCGATGCTCGACAATCTGGTTGGCGACTCACTGTTCCCCAACGGGCTGCCTGCGGTGTTCGCAGTGATGATGACCGTGGTCTATGCCTTCCAGGGCTGCGAAATCATGGGGGTGGCTGCGGGCGAGACCGACCAGCCGGAAAAGAGCATCCCGCGGGCGGTGCGCAACGTGGTGTTCCGCGTACTGATCTTCTACGTGCTGGCCATCGCGGTGCTGTCGGCCATCGTGCCGTGGCAGCAGGCCGGGCTGATGGAGAGCCCGTTCGTGCAGGTGTTCGACATGGTCGGTATCCCGTACGCGGCCGACCTGATGAACTTCGTGATTCTCACCGCCATTCTCTCGGTGGGCAACTCGGGGTTGTACGCCTCCACGCGCATCCTCTGGGCCATGTCCAAGAGCGGCATGGCCCCGAAAAGCCTGTCGCCCCTGAGCTCGCGCGGCGTGCCGCTGCGGGCGCTGAGCATCACCCTGTGCTTTGCCCTGGTGTCGCTGATGACCAGCTTCATTGCCGCCGACACCTTGTTCATGGTGCTGATGGCGGTGAGCGGAATGTCCGGGACCGTGACCTGGATCGTCATCGCCCTGGCGCAGTACCGCTTCCGCCGTGCGTTCCTGCGCGAGGGCGGCAAGCTCGAGGACATCAAGTACCGCGCGCCGTTGTACCCGCTGATCCCGCTGCTGTGCATCACCCTGTGCAGCTCGCTGTTCGTGTTCCTGGCGCTGGATGAAACGCAGAGGCCGTCGCTGTACTGGGGCTTTGGCTTCATTGCCCTGTGCTACCTGGCGTACTTCGTGATGAACCGCAAGCGCTCGCAGACCTTCGTGCCGACGGCGCCTGGGGTTTGAATCTTCGCTGAAACCACTGGCCTCTTCGCGGGCAAGCCCGCTCCTACAGAGATCGCATCTGTAGGAGCGGGCTTGCCCGCGAAAAGGCCCTCTGCAACGCCACAACACCCCGATTGTGCGAAGTTGTAACAGCCCCATATCCGCCGATTGCCGCCTTGTTGAACACTCGTTTAGTATCTTCTCCAAGCCCACCCCAACCACAACAACTCGAGGCTTCCCATGACCAGCCTGTTGACCACCCTCGAAGCCGGTGTCGCCTGGATCACGCTCAACCGCCCCGACCAGCGCAATGCCCTGGACATCCCCACCCTCAAGCACCTGCACAGCCTGCTCGAAGACTTCAACGCCGACCCCGCCGTGCGCGTGGTGGTACTGACTGGCAGTGGGCGCAGCTTCTGCGCTGGCGCCGACCTTGCCGAATGGGCCGAGGCCGAGGCTCGCGGCGCCTTGGAAAGCTACGGCTGGACCGAAACCGCCCATGCCTTGATGCAGCGCCTGCACACCCTCGACAAACCCACCCTCGCCGCGATCAACGGCACCGCAGTCGGCGCCGGCATGGACCTGACCCTGTGCTGCGACCTGCGTATCGCCGCCGCTTCGGCGCGCTTCAAGGCTGGCTACACCAGCATGGCCTACAGCCCTGACGCGGGCGCCAGTTGGCACCTGCCGCGGTTGATCGGCAGCGAGCAGGCCAAGCGCCTGCTGTTCCTCGACGAGCTGTGGGGCGCCGAACGGGCACTCGCCGCAGGCCTGGTGGGCGAAGTCTGTGCCGACGATCAACTGCTGAGCGTCACCGCCGATCTCGCCTCACGCCTGGCCCAGGGCCCGACTTTCGCCTTCGCCCAGACCAAACGCCTGATCCGCGACGGTGCCCAGCGCACCCTGGCCGAGCAATTGTCTGCAGAACTGGCCGCCGGGCTGCTGTGCGGGCGCAGCGAGGACGGTGCCGAGGCACTGCGCGCCTCCGTCGAGCGCAGGCCCGCGCGCTTCGTCGGCAAATGACCTTCCAGCACCTCCCTCAGTACCTTCTCCAGGACCCTGCCAGATGAATTTCCAACTGACCCAAGAACAAGAAATGTTGGTGGAAGCGGTACGCAGTTTCGTTGCCAAGGAGCTGCTGCCCCACGAGGAAGAGGTCGACCGCGCCGACGCGGTGTCGCCCGAGTTGGCTGCGCAGATCCGCGGCAAGGCCATCGCCGCAGGCTTCTATGCCTTCAACATGCCCGAAGAGGTCGGCGGTGGCGGGCTTGATTACCTGTCCCAGGCGCTGATCGAACGTGAGTTGTCGAAGGTGTCCTGGGCCGTGCACGTGTTCGTCGCACGCCCTTCGAAAATTCTCATGGCCTGCAAGCACGAGCAGATCAACGACTACCTGCTGCCCAGCGTGCAGGGCGAGAAGATCGATTGCTTCGCCCTCACCGAGCCTGGCGCCGGCTCCGATGCCAACGCCATCAAGACCCGCGCCGTGCGCCAGGGCGATGACTTCGTGATCAACGGCAGCAAGCATTTCATCAGCCATGCCGGGCACGCCGACTTCGCCATCGTCTTCGCCGTCACCGACACCTACGAGCACAACGGCCGCAAGCGCAACGCCGTCACTGCCTTCCTGGTCGATCGCGGCACCCCCGGCATGACCATCCGCCGCGGGCCCAAATGCGTGAGCAACCGTGGCTACCACACCTACGAGCTGTTCTTCGACGACTGCAAGGTGCCCGCCAGCAAGGTGCTGGGCGAGGTCGGCAAGGGCTGGGAAGTGGCCAACGCCTGGCTCACCGCCGGGCGGGTGATGGTCGCCGCCAACTGCGTCGGCCAGGCCCAGCGTGCACTGGACCTGTCGCTGCAGTGGTCGGCGGATCGCAAGCAGTTCGGCCAACCGATCGGCAGTTATCAGGGCGTGTCGTTCAAGCTTGCCGACATGGCTACGCAGATTCGCGCGGCCGAGCTGCTGACCTTGCACACCGCCTGGAAGATGGACCAGGGGAGCATGACCGATGGCGAGGCCGGCATGGCCAAGCTGTTCGCCAGCGAAGTGCTGGGCAAGGTCGCCGATGAAGCGGTACAGATCTTTGGCGGCATGGGCCTGATGGACGAGGGACCGGTGGAGCGGATCTGGCGCAACGCGCGGATCGAGCGGATCTGGGAGGGTACGTCAGAGATCCAGCGGCACATCATTTCCCGCGAACTGTTGCGCCCTCTGCTGCGCTGATCGGGCTGGAGAACACTCATGTCGCAGTCGATTCGTGACAACCTCAAGCGTCTGCTGGCGCCGCAGCACCTGGCCTTCGTCGGTGGCCGCAGCATGGCCCGCGCCCTCAAGCGCTGCGCCGAAGGCGGGTTCCAGGGCCCGATGTGGCTGGTCAACCCGCAGCACCCCAGCATCGATGGCATCCCGTGCGTGGCCACCGTCGCCGAGCTGCCGTGCGGCCCGGATGCCGTGTTCATCGCCACCAACCGCGAGCTGACCCTGGCCTGCGTCGAGCAACTCGCCGCGCTCGGTGCCGGTGGGGCTATCTGCTACGCCTCGGGCTTTGCCGAAAGCGGCGCCGAGGGCGAGGCCCTGCAGCAGCGCCTGCTGCAGGCGGCCGGCAACATGGCGCTGCTCGGGCCCAACTGCTATGGCCTGCTCGACTACCTGCACAGCGCCGCGCTGTGGCCGGTCGCCCATGGCGGCAAGACGGTCGAGAAGGGCGTGGCGATCCTCACCCAGAGCGGCAACTTCGCCTACAACCTGTCGATGAGCGACCGCTCGCTGCCGGTGGCCTACATGGCGTCGGTCGGCAACCAGGCGCAACTGGGCGTGGCCGAGTTGATGGACGTGCTGCTGGACGACCCGCGCGTCACCGCCATCGGCCTGCACCTGGAAGGCTTGAAGAACGTGCCTGGCTTTGCCCGCGCCGCGCACAAGGCGCTGGAGCGCGGCACGCCGATCATCGCGCTGAAGACTGGCGTGTCGCAGATCGGTGCCGAACTTGCGCTCAGCCACACCAGCTCGTTGTCGGGCTCCGACGCGCTGTACGACGCCTTGTTCAAGCGCCTGGGCGTGATCCGCGTAAGCGGCCCGGTAAGCTTCGTCGAGACCCTCAAGGCCGCCGCCTGCGGGCAGTTGCCCCAAGGCGGGCGGCTGATTGCCCTGGCCTGCTCGGGCGGTGATGCCGGGCTGATCGCCGACTATGCCGAGCGCAATCAGCTGAGCCTGCCCAAACTTGAGCGGGGCCAGGTCGATGAACTGGCCCAGGTCCTGCCCAGCTACGCCAACCTGGTCAACCCGCTGGACTTCACCACGGCCATCTGGGGCGACGGCGAGGCGCTGCAGCGTATGCTCGACAGCGCCCTGCGCAGCGATGCCGATGCGGCGATGCTGGTGCTCGACTATCCGGCCGAGTTCACCGGCGAGCGCAAGGAGTGCGACCTGCTGCTGGCGCTGTACTGCCAGGCCCTGGCGCGTCACGGCAAGATCGGCTTCGTCACCTCGGCCTTCCCCGAGCTGCTGCCGGCCAGCGCCCGTGAGCATCTGCATGCCCATGGCATTGCGGCGTTACAGGGCGTGGAAGATGGCCTGGCGGCCTGGGGGCGGATCGTGGCGTACCAGGCCAATCGACAGCGCCTGCTGGCATTGGGCGAGTCCGCACTGGTGCCATTGTGCCCGCAGGCGCTGACTGGCAAGGCGCGCTTGCTGGACGAGTGGCAGTCCAAGCAGGCCCTGCGGCCCTTTGGTTTGCCGGTCCCGGACGGTCGGCTGAGCACCCCTGGTTCGGCGCTGGCCGATTCGGCCACTGTCGGTTTTCCGCTGGTGCTCAAGGCCGTCAGCGCGCAGTTGCCGCACAAGACCGAAGCCGGCGCGGTGGCGCTGAACCTGCGTGATGGCCGCGCGCTCGAGGCCGCGCTGCACCAGATGCGCGAACGTATCCACGCCCATGCGCCGCAGGTGCCGTTTGATCGAGTACTGCTCGAACCGATGGCCGAGCCCGCGTTGGCCGAGTTGATCGTCGGCATCAAACGCGAGAACGGCTTTGCCCTGGCATTGATCATTGGTGCTGGCGGGGTGCTGGTCGAGCTGCTCAAGGACAGCACCAGCCTGCTGCTGCCCACCACCGATGGCGCCATCCGCGCCGCCTTGCTCGGGCTGCGCAGCGCCGGATTGCTGCAGGGCTTCCGCGGGCGCCCGGCGGCCGATCTGGATGCCTTGGTGGCCGCGATACGCGCGGTGGCCGACTACGCCTGCGAAAACGCCAGCCAGTTGCTGGAACTGGACGTCAACCCATTGATGGTCGGCGCCAACGCCACCACGGCGGTCGATGCGCTGATCCGCCTGGGCCAGGCCTGAGGAGATGAACATGCATGACAAACCCTTGACCGGCGGCCAGGCCCTGGTCCGATTGCTGGCCAACTATGGCGTCGACACCGTGTTCGGCATCCCCGGCGTGCACACGCTGGAGCTGTATCGCGGCCTGCCTGGCAGTGGCATCCGCCATGTGCTGACCCGCCATGAACAGGGCGCTGGCTTCATGGCCGACGGCTATGCGCGCATCAGTGGCAAGCCGGGAGTGTGCTTCGTCATCACCGGCCCCGGTGTGACCAATGCCGCCACCGCCATCGGCCAGGCCCATGCCGACTCGATTCCGTTGCTGGTGATTTCCAGCGTCAACCACAGCGCCAGCCTGGGCAAGGGCTGGGGTTGCCTGCACGAGACCCAGGACCAACGCGCGATGACCGCGCCGATCACCGCCTTCTCGGCGCTGGCCCTGAGCCCGGAAGACCTGCCTGAGCTGATCGCCCGCGCCTGGGCGGTGTTCGACAGCGAGCGACCGCGGCCGGTGCATATTTCGGTGCCGCTGGATGTGCTGTCGGCAGCGGTGGCGCGTGACTGGAGCGCCGAGGTGGTACGCCGTCCTGGTCGCAGCGTGCCGGATCGCACGGTGCTGGATCAGGCAGCGGCCAGGCTGGCGGCGGCCAAGCGCCCGATGATCATCGCTGGCGGTGGGGCATTGCAGGCGGGTGCTGAACTGGCCGCGCTGAGCGAGCGCCTGGCGGCACCGGTGTTCACCAGCGTGGCAGGCAAGGGGCTGCTGCCGCCTGAGTCGCCGCTCAGTGCCGGCGCTAGCCTGTGTGTGGAGCCTGGCTGGCAGATGATCGCCGAGGCTGACGTGGTGCTGGCGGTGGGGACCGAGATGGCCGACACCGATTTCTGGCGCGATCGCCTGCCGATCAACGGCGAACTGATCCGCATCGACATCGACCCGCGCAAGTTCAACGACTTCTATCCTTGCGCCCTGGCCCTGCAGGGTGATGCGCGCCTCACCCTGGTCGGGGTGCTGGAGCATCTTCCACAGGTTCGCCGCGACGCCACGGCGGTCATCCAGGCGGTTGCCGGCCTGCGCGAGGCGGTGAGGGCAGGGCATGGTCCGTTGCAGCGGCTGCACCAAGGCATTCTCGACCGTGTGGGCCGAGCATTGCCGGACAATGCCTTCATCAGTACCGACATGACGCAGTTGGCCTATACCGGCAACTACGCCTTCCCCAGCAAGGCGCCGCGCAGTTGGCTGCATCCCACGGGGTACGGAACCCTGGGTTATGGTCTACCGGCGGGCATCGGCGGCATGTTCGCCGGTGGCGAGCGTCCGGGCCTGGTGCTGGTGGGTGACGGCGGCTTCCTGTACACCGCGCAGGAACTGGCCACGGCGGTCGAGGAGCTGGACCGGCCGCTGGTGGTATTGCTGTGGAACAACGATGCGCTCGGGCAGATCCGCGACGATATGCTGGGCCTGGATATTGAGCCCATCGGCGTGCTGCCGCGCAACCCCGACTTCATCGGCCTGGGCCGCGCCTTCGGTTGCGCCGTGGCGCAGCCCGGCAGCCTCGATGAACTGGAGCAGGAACTCAGGAACGGATTCGCGCGCAATGGCGTCACCCTGATCGAACTCAGGCATGCCTGCGCCCATTGATGGAGGTTTTTCATGCGTTTTTCAAAGCTGACCCAGCGCATCGCCGGTGACGGCGCTGCGGCCTGGGAGATTCATTACCGCGCCCTTGAGCTGCAGGCTCAGGGCCGCGACATCCTGCTGCTGTCGGTGGGCGACCCGGACTTCGACACCCCGGCGCCGATCGTCCAGGCCGCCATCGACAGCCTGCAGGACGGCCACACCCATTACTCCGATATACGCGGCAAGCGCGCCCTGCGCCAGGCGATCGCCCGGCGCCACCAGCAGCGCAGCGGCCAAGCCGTCGATGCCGACCAGGTGACGGTGCTGGCCGGTGCCCAGTGCGCGTTGTTCTGCGTGGCCCAGTGCGTGCTCGACCCGGGTGACGAGGTGATCGTCGCCGAGCCGATGTACGTCACCTACGAGGCCGTGTTCGGCGCCTGTGGCGCCACGGTGGTGCCGGTGCCGGTCAAGCCCGAGCATGGCTTTCGCGTGCAGGCCGAGGATGTTGCCGCGCGCATCACCCCGCGTACCCGCGCGCTGGCGCTGAACAGCCCGCACAACCCCTCCGGTGCCAGCCTGCCGCGCAGCACCTGGGAGGCGCTGGCCGAACTGTGCGTGGCCCATGACCTGTGGCTGATCAGCGACGAGGTGTACAGCGAGCTGTTGTACGAAGGCGAGCATATCAGCCCTGGCAGCCTGCCAGGCATGGCCGACCGGACCGCGACCCTGAACAGCCTGTCCAAGTCCCACGCCATGACGGGCTGGCGGGTTGGCTGGGTGGTCGGTTCGGCGTCGTTGGCCGCGCACCTGGAGAACCTGGCGCTGTGCATGCTGTATGGCTCGCCGGACTTCATCCAGGATGCTGCCGTGGTGGCGCTGGAGCAGCGCCTGCCGGAGCTCGAAGCGATGCGCGAGGCCTATCGACAGCGGCGCGACCTGGTCTGCGAACGCTTGGCCGATTGTCCGGGGGTGAAGGCACTCAAGCCTGATGGCGGGATGTTCGTGATGGTCGATATCCGCCAGACCGGCCTCAGCGCCCAGGCGTTTTCCAGCCTGCTGTTGGAGGAACATGGCGTATCGGTACTGGCGGGGGAAGCGTTCGGGCCGAGTGCGGCGGGGCATATTCGCCTGGGGCTGGTGCTGGGTGCCGAGGCCCTGACCGAGGCTTGCCGGCGGATTGCCCAGTGTGCTTCGCAGGTGCTGGAGGGCAGGGTAGTTACAGGTTGAGGCGGATGGCTTTTTTCGCGGGCTTGCCCGCGAAAAGGCCGGCCCTGCCAATCAACCTTCCACAGCCCCCTCAACCGGCTGATCGAACGCAACGAACAACTGGTCCGCCGTGATCGCCCCCAGGTCCAGGCGCATGTTCGCCTCCAGCATCGCGAACAGCCCGGTGAACACCTCGAACACCTTGCAGTGATCCTCCATCCCCGAAAACGGGTTGTCGATCTTCTCGGCGATCAGCGAGCTCTCCTGCACTGCGTCGTACACCTCGCGCAGGGTGATCTCGCTGGCCGGACGGGCGAGGGTGAGGCCGCCCTGGGCGCCGCGCCAGGACTTGAGAATGTTGGCCTTGACCATCTGCGAAGCCAGGCTGCGCACCCGTGTGGGGTGCACCTTGACCCACCTGGCGATGGTCTCGGTGCGCAGTTTCTGCGGCGCGTTGGCGGCCACGAACGAGAGGATGTACGAGGCGGTGATCAGGCGGGTCGATTGGCTCATCGGTAAAAATCCCTGGTGAATCGCAAAGTCGGTGTCCCTGTGAAAATCCATCTTGGCAGGGGCATGCCAATGAGTCTAATGTATTTGTCACGATGACAATTACAAATATTCGGTCATCGATGCCTGCGATCCTTCTTCCAGCGGTTCAACAGGGGCAATGCCATGAGCGATAAGAACAACAAGATCACTCAAGCGATGCCCGGCGGCGGCCTGCCACGTCGGGAGTTCCTCAAGTACAGCGCGGCAGCGGCGACCTTCGCCGGCGCCTTCTCCCTGGGCCTGCCCCTGCCGGGCTGGGCCGAGGAGGTCACCCCCAAGGCTGGCGGCACCCTGCGCATGGGGCTGGCCGGGGGCAGCACCACTGACTCGCGTGACCCCGGCACCTGGGCCGACACCTTCACCTTCGTCGGCTTCTCGGCGGTCTACAACACCCTCAGCGAAATCAGCGTCGACGGCACCGCCATTCCGGAGCTGGCCGAGCGCTGGGAGTCCAGCCCGGATGCCAAGGTCTGGACCTTCTTCCTGCGCCAGGGCGTGACCTTCCACGATGGCAAGAGCCTCGATGCCGGCGATGTGGTCGCCTCGATCCAGCATCACCTGGGCGAGAAATCCACCTCGGCGGCCAAGACCGTCCTCGGCGATGTTGCCGTGGTGCGTGCCCAGGACGCCGCCACCGTGGTGTTCGAGCTGCACTCGGGCAACGCCGACTTCCCCTATGTGGTCGCCGACTACCACCTGGTGATCATGCCCGCCAAGGACGGCGCCGCCGACTGGCAGGCCGGTATCGGCACGGGCGGCTATCGCCTCAAGCACTTCGAGCCGGGCGTGCGCATGGACCTGGTGCGCAGCCCCGACTACTGGAAGCCGGGCAGGGCGCATTTCGCCACGGCCGAGTTGCTGTCGATCGCCGACGGCGCGGCGCGGGTCAATGCCCTGGTCACAGGCCAGGTGGATGTGATCAACAAGGTCGACCTCAAGACCGTGGCGCTGCTCAAGCGCAACCCGCAACTGGTGATCGAGGAAACCAAAGGCGCCCAGCACTACACCTTCCCCATGCTCTGCGACACCGCGCAGTTCCAGGACAACAACGTGCGCCTGGCGCTCAAGCACGCCATCGACCGACAGGCCCTGCTGACCTCGGTGCTGTACGGATACGGCCAGATCGGCAACGACCACCCGATCCAGCCTGGCAGCCGCTTCATCAACACGGCCCTGGAGCAGCGGGTATACGACGCCGACAAGGCGCGCTTCTACCTCAAGCAGGCCGGCATGGACAGCCTCAAGGTGCGCCTGCAGGCCTCCGACGCCGCCTACACCGGCGCAGTCGACGCCTCGGTGCTGTTCAAGGAGCAGGCGCGCAAGGCCGGTATCGACATCGACGTGGTGCGCGAGCCGGCCGACGGCTTCTTCACCAACGTGTGGATGAAGCAGCCGTTCACCACCTCGTTCTGGTACTCGAGCCTGACCGCCGACCGCATGTTCAGCATCGGCTACGCCAAGGGCGCGGCGTGGAACGAGACGCACTGGGACAACCCGCGCTTCAACCAGTTGCTCAACGCTGCCCGTGGCGAGATGAACGCTCCGCTGCGCCAGGAGATGTACAACGAAATGCAGGCGCTGTGCCGCGACGATGGCGGCGCCATCGTGCCGCTGTTCGCAAGCTCCGTCGCGGCCCGCTCCCGGCGGGTGATGCACGGCGGCGTCACCGCACCTTACGGTGAGCTGGACGGCCTGCGCCTGATCGAGCGCTGGTGGCAGGCCTGAATCCCATTTCGTCGCGAGGACCGTACGGTGAATAGTCTCTGCAAACTGCTCGCCCAGCGCCTGGCCCTGGGCCTGCTGTCGCTGCTGGCGGTGTCGGTGATCATCTTCCTGGCGGTGGGCATGCTCCCGGGCGACGTGGCCCAGGCCATGCTCGGCCAGGCCGCCACCCCGGAAACCGTGGCTGCACTGCGCAGCCAACTGGGCCTGGACCAACCCGCGCTGACGCGCTTCTTCCACTGGGGCTGGCAACTGCTGCAAGGCGATCTCGGCGTGTCGCTGGCCAACCAGCGGCCGATCGCCGAGCTGATCGGCGCACGCCTGGGCAACACCTTCAGCCTGGCGCTGCTGGCGGCCCTGGTGTCGGTGCCACTGGCGCTGCTGCTGGGCATGCTGGCGGCGCTGTACCGCAACAGCTGGTTCGACCGGCTGCTCAACACCAGCGCCCTGAGTGCGGTGTCGTTCCCGGAATTCTTCGTCGCCTACATCCTGATCCTGGTGTTTGCGGTGAAGCTGGCCTGGCTGCCAAGCATCTCCAACCTCTCCCCGGATGCCTCCCTGGGCGAGGTGCTGGAGCGCTCGCTGCTGCCGGTGCTGACCCTGAGCCTGGTGGTGGTGGCGCAGATGATGCGCATGACCCGCGCCTCGCTGATCAACCTGCTCGCCAGCCCCTACATCGAGATGGCCCGGCTCAAGGGTATCGGCCAGGCGCGGATCATCTTCCGCCATGCCTTGCCCAACGCCCTGGCGCCGATCGTCAACGTGGTGGCGCTGAACCTGGCGTACCTGGTGGTTGGCGTGGTGGTGGTCGAGGTGGTGTTCGTCTACCCGGGCCTGGGCCAGTTGCTGGTCGACTCGGTGGCCAAGCGCGACATCCCGGTGGTGCAGGCCTGCAGCTTGATCTTCGCCGCCACCTACATCCTGCTCAACACCAGTGCCGATGTGCTGTCGATCGCCAGCAACCCGCGCCTGATGCATCCGAAGGGGTAGCCCATGAGCCTGTACACGCAATTGCGCCGTGCGCCGCTGAGCGCCAAGTTCGGCCTGCTGGTGATCCTGCTGTATGTGCTGGTGGCGCTGTTCGCGCCGCTGGTGGCGCCGTTCGGCGAAACCGAAGTGGTCGGCGAGGGCTTCGCACCCTGGGGCGGGCAGTTCCTGCTCGGCACCGACAACCTGGGCCGCGACATGTTCAGCCGCCTGGTCTATGGCGCACGCAATACTCTCGGCATCGCCTTCCTGACCACCGTGCTGGCCTTCGCCCTGGGCGGCTTCTGCGGGCTGGTGGCGGCGATTCGCGGTGGCTGGATCGACCAGGGCATGTCGCGGGTGGTGGACATCCTCATGGCCATCCCGCAACTGATCTTCGCCTTGCTGATTCTCAGCGTGGTCGGCACCACCACCACCTCGCTGGTGCTGGTGATCGCGCTGCTCGATGCCACCCGGGTGTTCCGCCTGTCGCGGGCGGTGGCGATGAGCGTGGTGGTGCAGGACTTCGTCGAGGCGGCGCGGCTGCGCGGGGAAGGGTTGTGGTGGCTGGTCACCCGCGAGGTGCTGCCCAATGCCGCAGCGCCGCTGATCGCCGAGTTCGGCCTGCGCTTCTGCTTTGTCTTCCTGTTCATCAGTGCACTGTCGTTCCTCGGCCTGGGCATCCAGCCGCCCACCGCCGACTGGGGCAGCATGGTGCGCGACAACGCCGTGCTGATCACCTTCGGCGATGTCAGCCCGCTGCTGCCGGCGCTGGCGGTGGCGCTGATCACCGTGAGCGTGAATTTCGTCGTCGACTGGGTGCTGCACAAGTCCAGCGGCCTGAAGGAGTGCTGAGCATGAAACCGCTACTGCAAATCCGCGACCTGCATATCGAAGGTCACTCCGACGACGCCTGGCACCCGCTGGTCAAGGGCATCGATCTGACCCTGCAGCGCGGCGAGGTACTGGGCTTGATCGGTGAGTCGGGGGCCGGCAAGTCGACCCTCGGCCTCGCTGCGATGGGGTACGTGCGCGACGGCTGCCGCATCGCCCGTGGCTCGGTGTGCTTCGACGGCCAGGAACTGGTCGGCGCGGCCCCCGAGGTGCTGCGCAAGCTGCGCGGCCTGCGGGTGGCCTACGTGGCGCAGAGCGCTGCGGCGTCGTTCAACCCGGCGCATCGGTTGATCGACCAGCATGTGGAAACCGCCGTGATCAACGGCGGTATCGACCGCGCCACCGCCGAGGCCGAGGCGGTCGAACTGTACCGCGTGCTGCGCCTGCCGGACCCGGAGAACATCGGCCGGCGCTACCCGCACCAGGTGTCTGGCGGCCAACTGCAGCGGGTGATGACCGCCATGGCCATGGCCTGCCACCCGGACTTGATCGTGTTCGACGAGCCGACCACTGCGCTCGACGTGACCACCCAGATCGAGGTGATCGCCGCCATTCGCGATGCGGTCAAGCGCTTCGGCAGCGCAGCGTTGTACATCAGCCACGACCTGGCCCTGGTGGCGCAGATCGCCGACCGCATCATGGTGCTGCGCCACGGCAGCCTGGTCGAGGAGGCTGCCACCCGCACCATGCTCGGCGCCCCGAGCCAGGACTACACCCGTTCGCTGTGGGCGGTGCGCAGCTTCCATACCGAACCCAAGCCCAGCCAGGCGCAGGCCCGGCCACTGCTCGAGGTGCGCAACGCCTCGGCCAGCTACGGCGCCCAGCCGGTGCTGCATGAGGTGTCGCTCAAGCTGGAGCGCGGCCAGACGCTGGCGGTGATCGGCGAGTCCGGCAGCGGCAAGAGCACCACCGCGCGGCTGATTACCGGTCTCCTGCAACCGAGCAGCGGCCAGGTGCTGTACGACGGTGAAGCCTTGCCGGCCGACTACCGGCGGCGCAGCAAGGAGCAGTTGCGACGCATCCAGATGATCTACCAGATCCCCGACACCGCGCTCAATCCACGCCAGCGTATCGTCGACATCATCGGTCGCCCACTGGCGTTCTACCTGGGCCTCAAGGGCAGGGCGCTGCGCGAGCGGGTCGCCGAGCTGCTGGAGATGATCGAGCTGGACCCTGCCAGGTTCATGGAGCGCCAGCCCCGCGAACTGTCCGGCGGGCAGAAGCAGCGGGTGTGCATCGCCCGCGCCCTGGCCGCCGAGCCGCAACTGATCATCTGCGACGAGGTGACCTCGGCCCTCGATCAGCTGGTGGCCGAAGGCGTGCTCAAGCTGCTCGACCGCATCCAGCGCCAGCTGGGCGTGGCCTACCTGTTCATCACCCACGATGTGGCTACCGTGCGCGCCATCGCCGACGAGGTGATGGTGATGCAGCGGGGCAGGGTGGTGGACCAGGGGCGGCGCGAGTCGATTTTCACCCCGCCGTATCAGGATTACACCGGGCTGCTGTTCTCTTCCGAACCGCAGATGGACCCGGACTGGCTCGACCGCCTGCTGGCCGGTCGCGCCGCTGCCACTACCCAGCCAATTGCCGAAGGACAGCTTCCATGAACGTACTGATCGTCCACGCCCACCCTGAACCGCATTCCTTCACCGCCGCCCTGCGCGACCAGGCGGTGGAGACTTTCAAGGCCCAGGGACACCAGGTGCAGGTCAGCGACCTGTACGCCATGGGCTGGAACCCGGTGGCCAGCGCCGAGGATTTCAGCACCCGTGAAAACCCGGAGTATCTGGTCTATGCGCTGGAACAACGCCTGGGCGTCAAGAGCGGCTCCATCGCCGCGGATATCCGGCAGGAGCTGGACAAGCTGCTGTGGGCCGATCTGCTGGTGCTGAACTTCCCGATCTTCTGGTTCTCCGCCCCGGCCATGCTCAAGGGCTGGATCGACCGGGTGCTGGTGTCGGGGGTGTGCTATGGCGGCAAGCGTTTCTACGACCAGGGTGGCCTGGCGGGCAAGAAGGCGCTGGTGACCGTGACCCTGGGCGGGCGAGAGCACATGTTCGGCGAAGGGGCGATCCACGGGCCGCTGGAGGACATGCTGCGGCCGATCCTGCGCGGCACCCTGGCCTATGTCGGTTTCGAGGTGCTGGCGCCGTTCGTGGCCTGGCACGTGCCCTATATCAGCGACGAGGCGCGGGGTGAGTTCCTGGTGCAGTATCGTCAGCGTCTGGAACAGCTTTCGGATGACCAGCCACTGGTGTTCCCGCGTCTGGAGCAGTTCGACGAGGCGCTGTATCCGTTGCGATGATGGGTGAACCCGCGTCCACAGGAGGCGGGCGACCTGGCGTCAGCCGTGCGGTACCGCGCCCTTGCCCGCGCTCCCGGCGTACTGTTCCTTCAGGTGCCCCTGGTCATCCAGCAACCAGGCATCCATGATCTCGCGCACCACAGGTCCGGCCACCCGGCCGCCAGCCTCGCCGTTCTCGATCATCACCGCCACCACGATGGAGGGATGCTCGGCGGGGGCGAAACCCACGAACAGGGCGTTGTCGCGGTGCCGCTCCAGGGTCTTGTCGCGGTTGTAGCGCTCGCCCTGGCGGATCGCCACGACCTGCGCGGTGCCGCTCTTGCCGGCAATCCGGTACTGCGCGCCAGCGGCGGCCGCACGGGCGATGCCGCGCGGATCGTGCATGACCATCTGCATGCCCTGGCTGACCTGGTCCCAGGCGCGTTTGTCATGCAGCACGATGTCGGGCATCGGGTTCGGGTCGACCGGGTGCTCGCCACCCACGGTCATGGCCAGGTGCGGACGGTGCCACACCCCCTTGCTGGCCAGCAGGCTGGTGGCCTGCGCCAGTTGCAGCGGGGTGACCTGCATGTACCCTTGGCCGATGCCGAGGATCAGGGTTTCGCCGGGGAACCAGGCCTGGCGGCGGGTGGCGCGTTTCCATTGCGCAGACGGCATCAGGCCGGGCGCTTCCTCGAACATGTCCAGGGAGACCTTCTGGCCCAGGCCGAACTCGGCCATGTAGTCGTGCAGGCGGTCAATGCCCAGCTTGTGCGCCAGGTCGTAGAAGTAGGTGTCGTTGGAACGCATGATGGCGGTGTACATGTCCACCCAGCCATCGCCGCTGCGGTTCCAGTTGCGGTACTTGTGGTCGTAGTTGGGCAGCTCGTAGTAGCCGGGGTCGAACACGCGGCTACCCGGATTGATCACGCCGCTGTCCAGGCCGGCGATGGCCACTTCCGGCTTGACCGTCGAGCCTGGCGCATACAGCCCGCGCAGCACGCGGTTGAACAGCGGACGGTCGATCGAGTCGCGCAGCGCGGCGTATTGCTTGAAGCTGATGCCCTTGACGAACAGGTTGGGGTCGAAGCTGGGGTTGCTGACCATCGCCAGTACGTCGCCCGTGGCTGGATCCAGCGCCACCACCGCGCCGCGGCGATCGCCCAGGGCCTTTTCGGCGGCCTGCTGCAGTTTGGCGTCCAGGCTCAGGACGATATCCTTGCCCGGCACCGGATCGTGATGGCGCAGCACGCGCATGACCCGCCCCTGGGCATTGGTCTCGACTTCCTCATACCCCACATGGCCGTGCAGTTCGTTTTCGTAGAAGCGCTCGACGCCGGTCTTGCCGATCGACTGGGTGCCGCGGTACTCGGTGCTGTCGAGGGTCTTGGCTTCCTTTTCGTTGATCCGTCCGACGTAGCCGACCGAATGGGCGAAGTGTTCGGCCAGCGGGTATTCGCGAATGAACTGCGGCTCGACGTCCAGGCCGGGCAGGCGGAACTGATTGACCGCGATCAGCGCGATCTGCTCTTCGCTCAGGCCGAACATCAGGGTGACCGGTTCGAACGGCTTGCGGCCGCGGCGCAGGTCTTTGTCGAACTGGGCGCGGTCGTCGTCGGAGAGGTTCAGGATCTTCGCCAGGGCATCGAGCACGGCGGGGGTCTGGCCGTTGGTGCGCTCGCGGGTCATGGTGAGGTTGAAGCTGGGCTTGTTGTCGGCCAGCACCACGCCGTTACGGTCGTAGATCAACCCGCGTTCGGGGGCGATGGGCAGCACGTGCACGCGGTTGTTCTCCGAGACCGCCGATTGCTGGTCGTGCTGCAGCACCTGCAAGACGTACAGCCTGCCGATCAGCACGGCAACCAGGCCCAGGGTCAGCGCGGCGCAGACCAGCAGCCGGCGGTTGACCAGGTGCTTTTCCTTTTCGTGGTCCTTGAGGGGAATCGGCTGTGGCATGGGGGCTCGCTGAAGTGATGACGAGTGAAGGCGAGGGCTGGCCCGCAGTGGGCCGTCTGCGGCCCCAAGGGCCGGGGATGCTACGCAAGCTCGGCGGTCGGCTCAAGGTCGGTCACGGCCAGCGAACAGCGTGACGTGCCGCCCACCCCGGTAGCAGCGCGCTGGCGTGGAAGATGAAAATTCCTTCATCTGACCGCTGGCGCCCGGTCGCCGGCTGCGCACCGCTGTCGATGTCAATTTCCGCCACCTGTCGTCATGAACTGGCACAATCCCTTGTTTGGCTTATTCGGAGACTTCCATGCTGCGCATATTCGAGCGTTGGCTAGACCCCTTCCCACCCGACGAAGCCCCACCACCGCCCATGGGCCTGGCACGGTTCATGTGGGCCTGCACGCGCGGCGCCCGGGGCTATATCGTGGCGCTGGCGCTGCTCAGCGCTGCAGTGTCGATCTACGAGGCCTGGCTGTTCGCCTTCCTTGGCCAGGTGGTGGACCTGCTTTCGACCTGGAAAGTGGGCGATGCGGTGACCGCAGAGGAGGCGAGGGTGCTGTGGGGTGCGGGGGCCGTGCTGCTGGTCAGTATCGGCCTGGTGGCGGGGCGCACGCTGGTGCAGCATCAGGTGCTGGCGATCAACCTGCCGCTGCGCCTGCGTTGGGATTTCCATCGCCTGATGCTGCGCCAGAGCTTGTCGTTCTTCTCCGACGAGTTCTCTGGCCGGGTCACCACCAAGGTGATGCAGACGGCGCTGGCGGTGCGTGAGGTGCTGTTCACCCTGATCGAGATCCTGCCCGGTATCGGCGTGTACTTCGTGGCGATCATTGCCCTGGCTGGCGGCTTCGCGCTCAAGCTCATGCTGCCGTTCATTGCCTGGGTGGTGCTGTTCGGCCTGACCATGGTGTATTTCGTCCCGCGCCTGGGAAAGGTTGGCCAGGAACAGGCCCATGCCCGCTCGTCGATGACAGGGCGGGTTTCGGATGCCTACACCAACATCACCACGGTGAAACTGTTTTCCCACTCCCGGCGCGAGGCGCACTTCGCCCGTGCGGCGATGGAAGATTTCAAGCAGACCGGCTTTCGCCAGATGCGCCTGGTCAGCCTGTTCGAGATCGCCAACCAGGCGTTGGTGGTCGGCCTGATCATGGGCGCGGGAGGTTACGCCTTGTGGCTGTGGCACCAGGGCGAAGTGGGCGCCGGCGCAGTGGCGGCGATCACTGCCATGGCACTGCGCGTCAATGGTATGTCGCACTGGATCATGTGGCAGATGACCTCGCTGTTCGAGAATATCGGCACCGTGCAGGACGGCATGGTGACCCTGACCACCGGCCCCAAGGTCCAGGATGTGCCGAACGCGGGAGAGCTGGTGACCCACGGCGGGGCGGTGAGCTTCGATAATGTGCGTTTCAACTATAACGGCGAGCGCCAGGTGCTCGATGGCCTGAGCCTTGAGATTCGCCCCGGCGAGAAGATCGGCCTGGTCGGCCGCTCCGGTGCGGGCAAGTCGACGCTGATCAACTTGCTGCTGCGTTTCTATGACGTGGACAGTGGCGAGATCCGCATCGATGGGCAGAACATCGCCCAGGTCACCCAGGACAGCCTGCGCAGCGCCATCGGCATGGTCACCCAGGACACCTCGCTGTTGCACCGTTCGATTCGCGACAACATCGCCTACGGTCGCCCCGAGGCGAGCGAGGCGCAGATCCGTCGTGCTGCCGCCAGTGCCCAGGCCGATGGCTTCATCAGCCAGTTGAGCGACCGCCAAGGGCACACCGGCTACGACACCTTGGTAGGCGAGCGTGGCATCAAGCTGTCCGGGGGCCAGCGCCAGCGAATCACGATTGCGCGGGTGATGCTCAAGAATGCCCCGATCCTGCTGCTCGACGAGGCCACCAGTGCGTTGGACTCGGAGGTTGAGGTCGCCATCCAGGAAAGCCTCGATGACATGATGCAGGGCAAGACGGTGATCGCCATCGCTCACCGGTTGTCCACCATCGCGGCGATGGACAGGCTCATCGTGATGGATGAAGGGCGCATCATCGAGCAGGGCACCCACGCTGAACTGCTGGCCAGAAACGGCACCTATGCGCGGTTGTGGCAGCATCAGAGCGGTGGCTTCCTGGGCGAGGATCAGGGCGTGGTGGAGTCCGCCGAATAGGCGTCCTGCGACCGTTCGTCGCCAGGAACGCCTCGCCTGCATCCACAACGGCTGCTGGCGGGTACAGGAAGACAACAGTCATCGACTGTCCAACCGAGTGCCCACCAGGAGTCCATCCCATGAAAATCCCGTTTGCCTCGATCCTGCTCGTATCGAGCTTCACGCTCGCGCAACAGGCTGCCCATGCCGCGGTACCCGATGCCGTCAAGGTGCCCGCTGGCCACACGGTCATGCTCGAAACCGTCGGCGTCGGTGAAATCACCTACGAGTGCCGTGACAAGAGCAATGCGCCGGGCGAGACCGAGTGGTTCTTCGTCGGTCCCAAGGCGACCCTCAGCGACCGCAGTGGCAAGGCTATCGGCGACTACTTTGGCCCGCCCGCCACCTGGCAGGCCAAGGACGGCTCGAAAGTCACCGGCACCCAGCTTGCCGTGGCCCCTGCGGGCAAAGGCGATCTGCCTTACCAACTGGTCAAGGCGAATCCGGCCGAGGGTAAAGGGGCAATGCATGGGGTCAGCTACATCCAGCGCCTCGCCACTCAGGGCGGTGTGGCGCCGGCAATGGCCTGTACAGCGCAGAACAAGGGGGCGCAGCAGATCGTCAAATACCAGGCCGACTACATCTTCTGGTCTGCAAAATGACGCGTGGTTGAACTGACGCTTGGCAATGGATCATCTACGCTGCTCTAGGGGCTGTATGAAAAGCCTTGAGACGAAGGTCAGGCAAGGCGAAAACAGCCGAGGAAGCGGAGTTTACGGATTGTAAATGAGCATTCCGAGGCTGTTTTCAACGCAGCATCACCGAGTATCAAGGTTTTTCATACAGAACCTACAAGCCCCGGCCGCAAGGCCGGGGCTGAGCGCCGACACAGGACCGTGCCGAGAGTGAATTCATCCGTTACGCCTTTCGATTTCCAGGATTGCCTTGCCGCTTGCGCGCGGGGTGACCGCAGCGCCTTGCAGGCGCTCTACGACCATGAAGGTTCGCGTTTGCTCGGGGTGGTGCGGCGCATCGTGCGCGATGGTGCCATGGCCGAGGATATCGTCCACGATGCGTTCATTCGCATCTGGACGCGGGCGAGCAGCTTCGATGCGACGCGAGGTTCGGCCCGGGGCTGGATCTACAGCATCAACCGCCACCTGGCCTTGAACGCCGTGCGCGACAGCCGACAGGAGACGGCGTTGGACGACGCGGATATCGCGACCTTGGTTGGGGAATTCGACGACGGCGCCATCTGGTCAGGCTCCGCAAAGATCTATCGCTGCCTTGAGCAACTGCAGCCTGCACCGCAGCGGTGTGTCCTGCATGCCTATGTAGACGGCTGCAGCCACGCGGAAATCGCCAGCCTGATGGGAGCGCCGCTGGGTACGGTCAAGGCGTGGATCAAGCGAAGCCTCGAGGCGTTGCGGGAGTGCATGACATGACGCCGGGTTCAACCGATGACCCTAAGCAGCTGCTCGATGTGCTGGCGGGGGAGTATGTGCTGGGGACGCTGTCTGCCGAACAGCGCGCTGCGGTGCTTGCGCGGCTGGACCGCGAGCCGGACTTGCGGGCGGCTGTCGACCGTTGGGAAGCGCGCCTGCTCGAGTTGACCACGCTGGCTGAGCCGCAAAAGCCAAGCACGCGTCTGTGGCGACGGATCGACCGCAGTATTTCGGAGCAGGCCCGACAGGTGCGTCCGACAAACCGATGGTGGAGTCGTCTGGGCCTATGGCAAGGTGTGAGCGTCGCCGGTCTGGCGGCGACTGTGCTCCTGAGCCTGGCCCTGCTGACCACCCGTCCTGCGACGACCCATTACCTGGTGGTGCTGGTAGCGCCGACCGATCAGGTGCCCGGCTGGGTCGTGCAGGCCAGCGATGCGCAGACCATCGCGTTGATCCCGCTGGGTCGGGATCAGGTGCCCGAAGGGATGACCCTGCAATTCTGGACCAAGGGTGAGCAATGGCAGGCGCCAGTCTCCCTGGGCTTGGTCAAGCCTGGCGAGCAGTATCGCGTTCCGCTGCGCGACCTGCCGCCTCTTGAACCCAATCAGTTGTTCGAACTGACGCTGGAGAAGGCGGGCGGCTCACCCACGGGCCGGCCGACTGGCCCTGTGAAGTTCATCGGGCGTTCGGTGAAGGTCATTTGATTTTCAGTTGCTGGTGCTGCCGCTGGGACTAGTCACATTTAGTTACTACGAAATGGCATCAAATTGCCTTGTCGGCCCGATTCATGGGGGCTGAGCAGGTGGTTTGCCACCCAATGGTCACAAAGTTGTAATACAGCTGCTGCAAAGTGTTCCGGCCATCACACGGAGCGCTTTTCCATGATACGCCTGATGAAGTCTGCTGCACTCGCCGTTGCCGTTTCGCTTAGCGCCACTTCGGCCTTCGCCGCAGAAAACGTCCGCCTGACCGGTTCCGGCGCGAGCTTCCCTGCACCGATCTACCTGACCTGGTTCAAGGATTTCAGCAAGAAGACCGATGGGGTCACCGTCGATTACCAGTCCAAGGGCAGCGGCGCCGGTGTCCAGGACTTCCTGAACAAGACCGTCGATTTCGCCGCCAGCGACTCGGCCATGAAAGACGAAGAAATTGCCAAGGTCGGCGAGGGCGTTCAGTTGCTGCCGATGACTGCGGGCGAGATCGTCCTGGCCTACAACCTGCCGGGCAACCCCAAGGGCCTGAAGCTGCCGCGCGACGTCTACTCCGACATCTTCCTGGGCAAGATCACCCAGTGGAACGATCCGAAGATCGCCGCTGCCAACCCTGAGCTGAAGCTGCCTGCCACCCCGATCACCGTGGTCGTGCGTGCAGATTCCAGCGGTACCACCGCCGTCTTCACCAAGCACCTGTCGGCCATCAACCCTGGCTTCAAGGAAGCGCTGGGCGAGGGCAACACCGTGAACTGGCCGGCGACCGACAAGTTCATCAAGTCGCCGAAGAACGACGGCGTGACCGCCACCGTACGCCAGACCCCGGGCGCCATCGGCTACATCGAATACGGCTTCGCCAAGCTGGCCAAGGTCGACTTCGCTGCCCTGCAGAACAAGGCCGGCCAGTATGTCGTACCGAACGCCGAAAGCGGTGCCGAAGCACTGGCAGCAGTGAAGATGCCGGAAAACCTGGTGGCCTGGCTGCCTGATCCGGACGGTGCCAAGTCCTACCCGATCACCTCGTACACCTGGATGATCTTCCGCAAGGACAACGGTAACCCCGCCAAGGCCAAGGCCATGCGCGACATGATCGAGTACAGCCTGACCGAAGGTCAGAAGATCGCCGACTCGATGGGATACATCCCACTGCCGCAGTCGGTTGTCGACCAGGTGCGCAAAGCGGCCCAGAACATCCAGTAAGACTGCCAGGTTGCGCCCGGCCTGCCTTGCAGGCATGCCGGGCGCCTCTGCCCCTGTCCCGGAAATAATCCATGAACACACCTTTTGCCATTCCGGATAACCCCGACTCTGCATGCCAGCCGCCGTCAACCAAGGATTTCCTGGTCGACCGTACGTTCCGTGCACTTGCACGTATCGGCGTGGTGCTGGTGCTGGCACTGGTCTTTGCGCTGGTCTACGAAGTAGGGCGCAAGGCGCTGCCGGGTATGGAAAAGCACGGATTCGATGTGCTCTTCGGCAGCGTGTGGGACGTTAACCAAGGCAAATACGGCATTCTGCCGGCGATCTGGGGTACGCTCTACAGCGCCCTGATTGCATTGCTGATCGCCGGTTTCTTCGGTGTCAGCATGGCGATTTTCCTCACCCAGGATTTCCTGCCCGCAAAACTCGCTGCGGTGTTTCGCACCATCGTCGAGCTGCTCGCCGCCATCCCCAGCGTCGTCTACGGCCTGTGGGGCATCTATGTGGTGATCCCGGCGATCCGCCCGCTGACCGCATGGTTGAACAGCGAACTGGGCTGGATTCCGTTCTTCGGTTCCTCCTTGAGTGGGCCCGGGCTGCTGCCAGCGGCACTGGTGCTCGCCATCATGATTCTGCCCACCGTGGCCGCCGTGTCCCAGGATGCGCTGACCAGCGTGCCGATGAAGACCAAGCAGGCAGCCTACGGCATGGGCACCACCCACTGGGAAGCCATCCTCAAGGTGATGGTGCCGTCTGCCGCCACTGGCATCTTCGGCTCCCTGGTGCTCGGCCTGGGCCGTGCCCTTGGCGAGACCATGGCGCTGGCCATGCTGGTGGGCAACGCCAACACCATCACGCTTTCCCTGTTCGCCCCGGCCAACACGCTGGCGGCCTTGCTGGCCCTGAACTTCCCTGAAGCCGGGCCGAACGAGGTCGAGGTGCTGATGTACGCGGCGCTGGTACTGATGTTCATCACCCTGCTGGTGAACGTCATCGGATCGCTGATCATGCTCTACGCCCAGCGGGGTAATAAATAATGACCGACCTCACGACCCCTGCAACTGCATTGCCCAGCCTGCAGCGCCGGTTCGAGGGCCGCGCCCTGCGCAGCCTGACCCTGACCACGATGGTCTGGTGCGTGGCCCTGCTGGCCAGCGTGCCGCTGATTTCCGTGCTCTACATGCTGATCACCCGCGGCGGTGCACGCCTGAGCCTGGAGGTGTTCACCGAGCTGCCGCCCACCGGCTTCGAGATGGGCGGTGGTTTCGGCAACGCCATGGCCGGTACCTTCGTCATGGTCGGTATCGCCGCTGCCATCGCGGTGCCGGTCGGCATCCTGGCGGCGATCTTCCTCGCCGAGCTCGGTCCGGACAGCAAGCTTGCCAATGCGTCGCGCTTTGCCGCCAAGATGCTGACCGGCCTGCCGTCGATCCTGGCTGGCGTGTTCGCCTATGCCCTGGTGGTCATGACCACCGGCACTTATTCCGCACCGGCCGGTGGTGTGGCGCTGGCGGTACTGATGCTGCCGATCGTCGTGCTGACCGCCGAAGAGGCGATGAAGATGGTGCCCAAGATCATGAAGGACGCCGCCTACGGCATGGGCTGTACCCGCGCCCAGGTGATCTGGAAGATCATCCTGCCGACCGGCATGCCGGCCATCCTTACGGGCGTCATGCTGGCCGTGGCCCGCGCCGCAGGCGAAACCGCGCCGCTGCTGTTCACCGCATTGTTCAGCAACTACTGGATCTACCACGATGGCAGCCTGGCGGTGATGAACCCCACGGCCTCGCTGGCGGTACTGATCTACAACTTCTCCGGCATGCCTTTCGACAACCAGCTGGAGCTCGCCTGGGCGGCCTCGCTGGTACTGGTGATGATCGTGCTGGTCGTGAATATTCTCAGCCGTGTTTTCGGCAAGCCTAAGTATTGAGAACGGGAGCATCCAACTTGAACGTATCGACTGCGCAAAGAGCCGCTCCGTTGGTCAACCAGGCACCAGTGGTCATGGACTGCAAACTGGACAAGATTTTCTACGGCAACTTCATGGCGGTCCGCGACAGCCATGTACCGATCGAAAAGAACAAGATCACCGGTTTCATCGGCCCGTCCGGCTGCGGCAAGAGTACCGTGCTGCGTAGCCTCAACCGCATGAACGACCTGGTGAAGGGGTTCCGTTTCGAAGGCCACGTGCACTTCCTCGGCCAGGATGTCTATGGCAAGGGTGTGGACCCTGTGGTCGTGCGCCGCTACATCGGCATGGTGTTCCAGCAACCGAACCCGTTCTCGATGAGCATCTTCGACAACGTCGCGTTCGGCCTGCGCCTGAACCGCTACAAGGGCGACCTGGGCGACCGCGTCAAGCATGCCCTGCAAGGTGCAGCGCTGTGGGATGAGGTGAAGGACAAGCTCAAGGTCAGCGGCCTGTCGCTGTCCGGCGGGCAGCAGCAGCGCCTGTGCATCGCCCGTGCCATTGCCACAGAGCCGGAAGTGCTGCTGCTCGACGAACCCTGCTCGGCACTCGACCCGATCGCGACCCGGCGCGTCGAAGAGCTGATGGTGGAGCTCAAGAAGGACTACACCATCGCCCTGGTGACCCACAACATGCAGCAGGCGATCCGTGTTGCCGACACCACCGCGTTCTTCTCGGTGGACATCTCGCAAGGCTCGCGCACCGGCTACCTGGTCGAGATGGGTCCAACCACCCAGATCTTCCAGAACCCGCGCGAACAACTGACCAGTGACTACATCAGCGGCAAGTTCAGCTGATCGTTCACTCGACCGAAGCGGTTGGATGTCGCAGGCCAGGATGGCCGCTGCGACAGTCCGACCGCTTTTACTTTTTTAGTGTTTCCAGAGATTACTTATGCGTGCGACGCGTCGTCTTGACCTGTCAGCGGTAGAACGTGCACTGCGGGATGTGCAGCGGCGTTTCACCGAGCTCAGCAAGCACTTTACCGAACCGCGTGACCCGTTCACCGATGAGGTGCTGCAAAATGTGCTTGAAGGCTATGCCCTGATTGACGACTATGTCGCGCGGGGTATCGACCTGTTCGACCTGCAGCAGTTGAACCTGATGCTGGAGATCAACGCCACGGTGCTGTGTGGTAGCGATCCTGAACGTCGAGTGGAGTTCGCCCAGCACCTGATCGCCACCGAAGAACACTTCTTCAACAACGTCGAAGGCGGCATCAAGGACCTGTACAACTGGTATTGCTCGTATGGCAGCGATTCGGTGTGGAAACGCGCAGCAGGCGTGTATGTTCGCATCCTGAGCAAGCCGCAGCTGTTCATTGAAGGCAACAACCGCACGGGGTCGCTCATCGTCAGTTATCTGCTGATGCGCGCAGGGCTACCGCCGTTCGTGCTGACGCTGGACAACGCCGAGGGCTATTTCAACCCTTCCTCGGTCATACGCAACTCTGCCAAGCATGGTGTAAAGGCCTTGTACGAATTGCCCAAGATCAAGAAAAAGTATGCGGCGTTCCTGGAAGCGCAGTCGCCCGATCCGGAAAAATTCTTCCTGGGCGAGGCCGCAACGCCTGCCTACCGGGAGGTTCGCTGATGGGCCGCTACCCGATGCTCAAGCAATGGCGCGCCGGCAGCCGCCAGGCCTGGCAAGGCGTTACCCGGGCCTTCAGGCGCCCGCGGGTGCGTATCTCGTTCGACATCGACGACACGCTGGCTTGCCTGCCGCACCACAGCCCCGAAGAGCACAGCAAGCTGCCGGGCTTCGTTCATCGTTGGCTGGGCGAGCCGCTGCGCATCGGCACCCGCGCGCTGATTCGCGATCTGCGCCGCCAGGGCTATAGCGTCTGGATCTATACCTCGTCCGGCCGTACACCTTCCTACATCCGTCGTTGGCTGTTGCTCTACGGCATCCGCGTCGATGGCGTGGTCAACAGCGATCGGCACCAGCACGTGCTGAACGTCAACGGTCTTCAAAACCCTCCCTCGAAATTCCCCCCCGCATTCGACATCGATCTGCACGTCGATGATTCCGAAGGCGTGCGCATCGAAGGCGACGACCATGGTTTTCGCGTTGTCGTGGTCTGTCCCAAGGACAAGAACTGGGCGCAGAAGGTCATGGACGCTGCCGTCGAAGTCCAGGCAACCCTGGCCTGGCAGCAGCCGCTCAGGCACCAGGTGCCAGTCCAGTCATCCTCCGAGGCACTGTTGTCCTGACAGTGCGCCAGCGTCTGGCCGGCGATCCCGACCCGCTCACCCCAACGGGTGATTCCCCGGCGCACAAGCCCATGGCACCATCCGATCAGCGGAATTCCAGGGGTCACAGACGTGCAAATCGATCAGCTCTCATCAGTCCCGTGGTTCGAGGCGATGGCGAAAGTCACCGCCGCCATCGGCGCCCAGGGTTTCGCCACGGCGCTGTTCGACGCGCTGGCCTTGGTCGGCCCGGTCAAGGCCAGCACGGTCTACCTCTACCCGCGCGAGGGCTTGCCATCGGCCTGGTCGGAATGCGATGGGCCTGGCCCATGGCGGCCGGAAGGCAACGTACGGCGATACTTGTCCGGTTTCTACCTGCTCGATCCGTTCTACGACCAGTGCATGGAAAGGTCCGACTCAGGCTGCTATGCGCTGGCCGATGTTGCACCCGATCACTTCAAGCTCAGCGAATACTACCTGGCGTTCTACCGGCACTCGCACCTGGAGGACGAGATCAACTACCTCCTGCAGTTGGACGAGAGTTTGAGCCTGGCGGTGTCGTTGGCCTTCACCGATGAACTCGACGAGGCGGCAAAGTCACGTTTCAAGTGCATCAGCCCGTGGGTGCTGGCGGTGCTGACCAAGCATTTCGAGGGGTACCAGGGCCGCGGCGGGCGCGAGGAGAAGGTCTGGGAGCAGCGTGTACATGCAGCCTTGAGCAATTTCGGTTCGTCCTTGCTGACCGAGCGCGAGTGCCGGATTGCCCAGCTCATCCTGCGCGGGCATTCGACGAAGTCGCTGGCCGAGCGTCTCAAGGTTTCCGAGGACACCATCAAGTCCCACCGCAAGCATGTCTACGCCAAGCTCGACATCGGCACGCAGTCCGAGCTGTTTTCCCTGTTCATCGATGCGCTGGCCAATGCCCATGGGGTGCTGGAGCGTGATCCGCTGGAAAGCTACATGAGCAAGCCGCGCTGACGCGAAAACGCCGACGAGTCATCGTCGGCGTTGTCATTCAAGGTATGACGCTGGTCAATCGGCCATCTGCAACTCAGGCAGTTTCACCCGGAACGCGCGAGTAAGGCCGATCAGCAACACCAGGCCCAGCGCCATCCAGCACAGGCCAATGGTGAAGGACATGCTCGACAGGCTGGTCCACAGCCACAGCGTGCTGAGAAAACCCAACCCCGGGATCAGGCCGTAACGCATGCAGTTTGCCGTACCGCGCAGTTTCTGGTCGGCCAGGTAGTGCTTGACCACCGCCAGGTTGACCGCCGAGAAGGCGAACAGCGCGCCGAAGCTGATCATGTTGGCGACGGTGTCCAGGCTGATGAACAGCGCACTCAGCGAGACCAGGCCGACCACCAGGATTGCGAAGGCCGGTACGCGCTTTTTCGTCACCAGTTGGCCGAAGGCACGGGGCAGGGCGCCGTCACGGCCCATGGCGAACAGCACCCGCGACACACTGGCCTGGGAGGCCATCGCCGAGGCGAAGCAGCCTGCCACATAGGTGGCGGTAAAGGCGCTGGCCAGCAGGCGCCCGCCTGCGCTGTTCATCACCTCTACCGGGGCGGAGTCCGGGTTGGCGAAGCTACTCCAGTCCGGGTGCACCAGTTGCGCGAAGTAGGACACCACCAGAAACAGCAGGCCGCCGATCAGCGACACCGCCATGATTGCCCGCGGGATGCGCCGGGTCGGGTCGCTGGTTTCCTCGGCCATGGTCGAGACCGCGTCGAAGCCCACGAACGACAGGCACAGCACGGCAGCGCCGGCCATGATCGCCGAGGCGCTGAAACCTTCATGGTAGAAGGGCGCGGTCAGCGATATCGGCTGCACTTGGGTAGACAGGCTGTTGATGGACAAGGCCACGAACACCACGATGAATACCAGTTGCGCGACCACCAGAATGCCGTTGACCCGGGTCACCGACTCGATGCCGATCAGGTTGAGGAAGGTCACCGCGCCGATGGCGCCCAGTACCCACACCCAGGCGTGGACCGTCGGGAAGTATTCCGACATGTAGATACCGATCAGCAGGTAGCTGAGCAGTGGCAGGAAAATGTAGTCGAGCAGCAGCGTCCACCCCGCCATGAACCCTGCGTGGGCGCCGAAGGCTTTGCGCGTGTAGGTATAGACCGAGCCCGAGTAGGGATGCGCCTGGACCATGCGGCCGTAGCTGTAGGCGGTGAAGAGCATGGCGCCCAGGGTCAGCAGGTAGGCGGTTGGCAGGTGGCCCTTGGTGATCTGGGCAACCAGTCCGTAGGCGGAGAACACTGCCAGCGGCACCATGTAGGCGAGGCCGAAGAGCACCAGGGCGATCATGCCCATGGATTTGCGAAAGCGGGTACTGGCAGCGCTCGAATGTGCCGTGGAATGCGCAGCGGTTGTGGTTGTTGTATGCATGGCTGACTCCGGGTGCAGGACGCCGCAGTATGCGAGCGAGCTCGATACTGTCGAGGGAGAGGGCGATTGGGCTGAAGGCGGACTTTCTTTCAGGCGCTGTGGCTATCTCGAGGGCGGGAGCGGGTGCGACGTGAGGTGATGAAGCGTGCGTTCATGGCGTTGTTCTCTTTATTGACCTGGCACGAAAGGTAAGGCCGCATCTGGGGGCCTTGGCGCATGCTCCCATAGCCGATTCGCCTTCGAAATCACCCGTTGGGGTGAGCCGGTGACGGGGCTGGAGACCTCACCCCAACGGGTGATTTCACACGGTTGCTGGCTGCTGCAAGCTTCAGTGGCGTCTCCATACCAACAAGGAAAACCGCCCATGAACGCGCCTTTCGTACCCCAACGCCAGACCCGTGACTACCAGGCCGCCGATGCTGCACACCATATCCATGCCTTCCTCGACCAGAAGGCGCTCAACGCCGAAGGCCCACGGGTAATCGTCGGCGGTGAGCGGCTGCATCTGTGGGACAGCGACGGCAAGCGCTACCTGGACGGTATGTCGGGCCTGTGGTGCACCCAGCTCGGCTACGGGCGCAAGGACCTGACCGCCGCTGCGGCGGCGCAGATGGACCAGCTCGCGTACTACAACATGTTCTTCCACACCACCCACCCGGCGGTGATCGAGTTGTCCGAGCTGCTGTTCAGCTTGCTGCCGGGGCACTACAGCCACGCGATCTACACCAACTCCGGCTCCGAGGCCAACGAGGTGCTGATCCGTACCGTGCGCCGCTACTGGCAGGTGCTTGGCCAGCCGAACAAGAAGGTCATGATCGGCCGTTGGAACGGCTACCACGGCTCGACCCTGGCGGCCACGGCGCTGGGCGGAATGAAGTTCATGCACGAGATGGGCGGGCTGATTCCGGATGTGGCGCACATCGATGAGCCCTACTGGTATGCCGCCGGTGGCGAGCTGAGTCCGGCCGAGTTCGGTCGCCGCTGCGCCTTGCAGCTGGAAGAAAAAATCCTTGAGCTTGGGGCCGAGAATGTCGCCGGCTTCATCGCCGAGCCGTTCCAGGGCGCCGGCGGCATGATCTTCCCGCCAGAAAGCTACTGGCCGGAAATCCAGCGCATCTGCCGCCAGTACGACGTGCTGCTGTGCGCCGACGAGGTGATCGGCGGGTTCGGTCGTACCGGCGAATGGTTCGCCCACGAATACTTCGGTTTCGAGCCCGACACCCTGTCGATCGCCAAGGGCCTCACCTCGGGCTACGTGCCGATGGGCGGGCTGGTGCTGAACAAGCGCATCGCCGAAGCACTGGTCGAGCGCGGCGGCGTATTCGCTCACGGCCTGACCTATTCCGGGCACCCGGTGGCCGCTGCGGTGGCGATTGCCAACCTCAAGGCCCTGCGTGACGAAGGCATCGTCCGCCAGGTGAAAGATGACACCGGGCCCTACCTGCAGCGCATCCTGCGCGAGGTGTTCGCCAATCATCCCCTGATTGGCCAGGTACAGGGCGCCGGGCTGGTGGCGGCACTGCAGTTCGCCGAGGACAAGGCCAGCCGCAAGCGCTACGCCAACGAGAACGAGCTGGCCTGGCAGTGCCGGACTTTCGGCTTCGAAGAGGGGGTGATCATTCGTTCGACCTTGGGGCGGATGATCATGGCGCCTGCGCTGGTGGCCAATCACAGCGAGCTGGACGAGCTGGTGGAGAAGACCCGCAAAGCGGTCGACCGCACCGCGCAGGCCCTGGGCAAGCTCTGAAGCGGCTGCGCTACCTTTCCTACCCACGGTTCCTGGAGCACAACGTGCACGATTCAACCTACTGGCGGCATCAAGCCGCCAACCTGACTTTTCGCGATCAAGCCATGATCGGCGGCCGCTTCGTGGCCGCCACAGGTGGCGCAACGTTCGATGCGATCAACCCTGCCAACAACCAGCTGCTGGCGCGGGTCGCCGCCTGTTCCGATGAGGACGTAGACCGTGCCGTGGCCAGTGCTCGGCAGGCGTTCGAGCAAGGCCCGTGGGCGCGGATGGCGCCGACCGAGCGCAAGCGTGTGATGCTGCGCCTGGCCGAGTTGATGCTGGTTCACCGTGAGGAACTGGCGCTGCTCGAGTCGCTGAACATGGGCAAGCCGGTGCTCGGCGCCTACAACATCGATGTGCCGGGCGCCGCCCATGTCTTCGCCTGGTATGGCGAGTCGCTCGACAAACTCTACGACCAGGTTGCGCCCACTGCGGCCGATGCCGTGGTCACCATCACCCGTGAACCGATCGGTGTGGTCGCAGCCGTGGTGCCGTGGAACTTCCCGCTGGACATGGCGGCCTGGAAACTGGCCCCGGCCTTGGCAGCGGGCAACAGCGTCGTGCTCAAGCCCGCCGAACAGTCGCCGCTTTCGGCGCTGCGCCTGGCCGAGCTTGCACTGGAGGCGGGCATTCCCGAAGGGGTGTTGAACGTCGTGCCGGGGCTGGGCGAGATCGCCGGCAAGGCACTGGGCCTGCACCCCGACGTCGATTGCCTGGTATTCACCGGCTCCACCCAGGTGGGCAAGTACTTCATGCAGTACTCGGCGCAGTCGAACCTGAAACAGGTGTGGTTGGAGTGCGGTGGAAAAAGCCCGAACCTGGTGTTCGATGACTGCAAGGACCTGGACCTGGCCGCAGAGAAAGCCGCATTCGGCATCTTCTTCAACCAGGGTGAGGTCTGCTCGGCCAACTCGCGACTTTACGTGCAGCGCTCGATCCATGACGCGTTCATCGAGCGTCTGATCGCCAAGGCGCGCGAGTGGCAACCCGGTGATCCGCTCGATCCGGCCAGCCGCGCCGGCGCTATCGTCGATGCGCAGCAGACTTCGCAGATCATGGCCGCAATCGGCCGTGCACACGAGGAGGGGGCGTCTCTGGTGGCCGGTGGGCGTCAACTCAGCTTCAACGGCTCCAGCAACTTCATCGAACCGACGATTTTCACCCATGTCGACCCGCAGTCGTCGCTTTCGCGTGACGAGGTCTTCGGCCCGGTACTCGCAGTGACGACCTTCGACACTGAAGAGGAGGCTATCCGCCTGGCTAACGACAGCCTCTATGGGTTGGCCGCGTCGGTCTGGAGCGACGACCTGAACCGCGTGCATCGGGTTGCCAGGCAGCTCAGGGCCGGCAGCGTTTCGGTCAACACCGTCGATGCGCTCGATGTGGTCGCCCCGTTCGGCGGCTACAAGCAGTCGGGCTTTGGGCGTGACCTGTCACTGCATGCGTTCGACAAGTACACCCAGTTGAAGACCACCTGGATCCAGCTGCGCTGATCTCGGGCGCAGCGTTCAATGCCGTGGCGGCCTGGCACAGTTCAGTGCCGCCACGGCGACCGCCAGCGCCGCCCCGGCGTAAGCCCAGATCGCTGGCACCTGCGGTAGCAGCACACCGGCCAGCATCGGCCCGAGCCCGGCGCCGATGTCGCGCCACACGGCATTGCTGGCCAGCGCCTGAATGCGCGCGTGCGGATTGCGCAGCGCGACGAGGGTCATCACCAGCGGCAACTGCAAGGCGCGCAGCACCAACACGAAGAAGGCGCCGATGAACAGCCAATGGCTGGCGAATACCAGCAGCGCCAGTGAAGTGGCCAGCGACAGCACCACCAACATGCGCAGAGCGCCGAAGCGGTCTGCCAGGCGTCCGCCAAAGGGGCTGAAGAGCATCTCGCTCAGATAGCGCACCGCCATCAATACACCGGCCACCAGTACCCCCGACTCGCCCATATGGACTTGCGCATACAGCGAGAGGCCGAAGATGAACAGGCCGTCCAGCGTCACCCCTTCGATGAAGGACCAGGTGGCGATGCTGTCCGGCAGGCGCAGACGCCGACCGCTGCGCGCGGCAATGTCATGGCCGCCGCAAGGCAAGGCGCGGGCACGCCACAGGCCGCACAGGGCACTGATGCACAGTACGTAGAACACAGCGCGCGGGCCGTAGGCCTGGGCCATCAGCGCCCCCAGCGGCAAGGCCAGCATGGGGCCGATGGCCAGGGTTGCCCGCGAGCGCCCGGCGCGGCGGGCTGCACCTTGTGCTTCGGCAGTGGCGAGCGTCTGGGTACTGAGGTTGAAGGTCGCAAAGCACAGCCCCCAGACCAGGCGCAGCACCAGCAGTGCGGCGAATCCGCCAAGGGTGGCGTTACCCAGTGCACACACCGCTGCGGCAAAGGCCGCCAGGCTGCACGCCGCACGATCGCCATGGCGTGCATAGAACCGCACCACCCAGCCATAGCCGATGATCCGTACCAGGCGATTGGCCGCCAGCAATACACCCGCCTCGACCAGGGTCACGCCGAAGTCCGAAGCGTACATGGGCAGTAGCAGATAGAGCAGTACGTCACTGGGCAGGCACAGGCCGAGTACCTGGGCGGCGTTGCGCGAATCTCGGTCGGCGCGCAGGGTTTGCGCCGGTACGGCAGCGGACGACATGACAGTCTCGTGGCAAAGGGCGGGGGTACGCAGCATAACCTCAAGGGTCATGCCGGTAACACCCGTGTCATGGCGTCGGGGAAGGCTGGCCGCCGTCCAAACCCCATTTAGCAAGCGCTCAGAACGATCATGAATAAAATTGCAGATCATCTCGAAAAAAATGAGTTTGTCTCAAGGTGCGATGATCCTGACAATCCCCCCATCGAATTTTCCCCCAGGGTCGGCAGGCGTTCGCTGCCCCGGTGAGGTGATGCAGGCCATCACCGCCCAACAGGATGTCAGAGACCGATGAACAACGAATTTACCTTTGCCATCAAACGCACGCGTTTCGATGAAGACTATTGCCCCGCGGAAAACACGCGTACCACGACCAACTTTGCCAACCTGGCCCGTGGGCGCAATCGCCAGGAAAACCTGCGCAACACCTTGAGCATGATCGACAACCGGTTCAATGCCTTGGCGCACTGGGACAATCCCGAGGGCGACCGCTACAGGCTTGAACTTGAAATCATTTCTGTCGAGATGACCATGGAGGACCCGCAGGCCGATCACAGCCTTCCGCTGATCGAGTTGCTGAAGACGACGATCGTCGACCAGAAGACCAAGGCGCGTATCGAGGGCATTGTTGGCAACAACTTCTCGTCCTACGTGCGCGATTATGATTTCAGCGTGCTGTTGCTGGGGCATAACAAAGGCCAGCCCGACTTCAGTATTCCCGAGCACTTCGGCGATTTGCACGGCAAGTTGTTCAAGGCGTTCGTGAACTCCAGTGCTTATAAAGCGCATTTTGCCAAGGCACCGGTGATCTGCCTGAGCGTGTCGAGCAGCAGGACCTATCGCCGCACGGACAACCAGCACCCGGTATTGGGCGTCGAGTACCAGCAGGACGCCTATTCCTTGACCGATGAATACTTCAAGAAAATGGGCCTGACGGTCCGCTACTTCATGCCGCCTGACAGCGTCGCGCCCTTGGCTTTCTACTTTGCCGGTGACCTGCTGGAGGACTACAGCCCGCTCGAGCTGATCAGCACCATCAGCACGATGGACACCTTCCAGAAGATCTATCGGCCAGAGATCTACAACGCGAACTCTTCGGCAGGCAAAGCCTACCGACCAAGCCTCGAACATCAGGATTACTCACTGACGCGCATCGTCTACGACCGTGAAGAACGCAGTCGGCTGGCGATCGAGCAGGGCAAGTTCGCCGAGGAACACTTCATCAGGCCGTACCAGGCGGTGCTTGAACAGTGGTCGTCCCAGTGCGCGCTCTGATTGAACAAAATGCATAAGGTTTATCTGTCATGAAAAAGCTGTTACCCACTTCAACTGCAGGCAGCTTGCCCAAGCCTTCGTGGCTGGCCCAGCCTGAAACCCTTTGGTCCCCCTGGAAGTTGCAGGACGCGGAGTTGATCGAGGGCAAGCAAGATGCCTTGCGTTTGTCGCTGCAAGAGCAGCGGCAGGCCGGTATCGATATCGTCAGCGATGGCGAGCAAACCCGTCAGCACTTTGTCACGACCTTTATCGAGCACCTGAGCGGTGTGGATTTCGAGAAGCGGGAGACGGTCAGGATTCGTGATCGCTACGACGCGAGCGTGCCGACGGTCGTGGGTGCCGTGGCTCGGCAGAAGCCCGTGTTTGTCGAGGACGCCAAGTTCCTGCGCCAGCAAACCCAGCAGCCGATCAAGTGGGCGCTGCCGGGACCCATGACGATGATCGACACGCTGTATGACAGCCACTACAAAAGCCGCGAAAAACTGGCATGGGAATTCGCCAGGATTCTCAACCAGGAAGCCCGGGAACTGGAAGCTGCAGGCGTCGATATCATTCAGTTCGACGAGCCGGCATTTAATGTGTTCTTCGATGAGGTGAACGACTGGGGCGTGGCCACCCTGGAGAGGGCCATCGAAGGGCTGAAATGTGAAACCGCGGTGCACATTTGCTACGGCTACGGCATCAAGGCCAACACCGATTGGAAAAAGACCTTGGGTTCGGAGTGGCGGCAATACGAGGAAGCGTTCCCCAAGTTGCAGAAATCCAGCATCGATATCGTTTCGCTGGAATGCCACAACTCGCGTGTGCCCATGGACCTGATCGAGCTGATTCGCGGCAAGAAAGTAATGGTCGGGGCCATCGATGTGGCCACCTCGACCATCGAAACGCCTGATGAAGTCGCCGAGACCCTGCGCAAAGCCCTGCAGTTCGTTGACGCCGACAAACTCTACCCCTGCACCAACTGCGGCATGGCGCCTTTGCCACGTCACGTTGCCAGTGGGAAGTTGAGGGCACTGACGGCGGGTGCAGACATCGTTCGGCGAGAACTGTTGAACGCATGATGAATTCGGGAGGCCGAAGGCGGGCGCTTTCAGGCCTCCCCTGACCGTTGCGAACGGCCCCTTATCCAGGATCTACGCATGTCACTTCCCTGTACGGCTGTCGAGCCATCGCGCTTTCGCCACGCGCTCGGGCACTACGCCTCCGGCATCACGGTGATCACCTCTCGGCTCGATGACGAGCCGGTTGGGTTCACTTGCCAATCGTTCTATAGCGTGTCGATGAGCCCGCCGCTGGTGTCATTCAGCGTCATGTCCAATTCGGCCAGCTACCCCAAGATCCGCCAGGCCGGCCGCTTTGCGGTGAATATCCTGGCGTGTGGGCAGCACGACCTCTCCAACCAGTTCGCCCGGCGCGGCACGGACAAGTGGCTCGGCGTGCAATGGCAGGTTTCACCCTTGGGGAACCCGATCATCCGCGACAGCCTGCACTGGCTGGACTGCGAAATTCACGCCGAGCATCCTGCGGGCGATCACCTGATCGTGATCGGTGAAGTGAAAGCGGTGAACCTGCAGGAGGCAGCCGCTGCAACGCCTTTGCTGTATTTCAAGGGGCAGTATTGCAATCTCGCCGCACAGGGCGCGTTTTGAGCCCGCGCGGCGAAAGGGTGGCTGGCATCCGTAGCACCGCTCATCCGTTGCGGCGCAATTAAAACGAATCCTTCTGGGTGTGTCGAACTCGCTTATGTAGGCCCTCATAAAAAAGCGAGAACCCCCATGAAAACCAATCTACTGGCCACAGCGCTGCTAACTGCCTGCTTTACCTTGCTCGGTGGCTGTTTCGACCGTGATAACGACCACCCGGCCAAGGACGCCGATCCAAGCAAACCTTCGCTGCAGATGCAGCAGCCCGATACACCCACGACCAATCCGTCCCCCGAGACCAAACCGCAAAATCAATGAGCGAGGTAGCGGGCATGGTGGAGCTGACAAAGGGTAGGGCGGCAACCGGCAAGGTGACCGATGACCTTGAACATCGCTATCGGGCACTGCTCGAGCGCAGTGACCCGACAACCGAGGCCTGGCTGAGCGAGCAACTGAGCCATGTCCGCACCTTGGCGGACGACTTGCCGGATGATCCTCGGCAACTGCCGGACTGGGCCGCTGCTCATGCGCAGCGGGTCGCCAGTGAACACGCGGCCTATCTTGAACAACGGCGTCAAGGGGCCCCACGCCGATACTTCCAGAACCGGGCGCAGGCGTTGTGGTTTCTGCAGCAGGTCGCCCCGACCAAGGCGGTCGATGGCGCATGGCTGCACGGCACCCTGTGGCACTGGCGCGACCCACGGTTTCATGGATTGATTCGCACCTTCCTCGAAGAGCTGGGTGATGGCGACCTGCGCCGCAACCACGTGCTGATCTACCAGCGCCTGCTCAGCCGTCTTGGCTGCCTGCAGAGCGCACCGCTAGCCGCTGAACGTTACCTGCAGGGCACGCTGCAACTGGCCCTGGGGCAGCACTGCGAGCGCTTCCTGCCGGAAGTGATCGGTTACAACCTGGGGTACGAGCAGCCCCCGCTGCACCTGCTGATCACCACCCATGAGTTGGCCGAGCTGGGCATCGACGCTCTTTACTTCCAGTTGCATGTGACCATCGACAATGCTGCGAGCGGTCATGCGCGGCGCGCCCTGGAGTGCTTCACCGAACTCGGCCAGGACCAGGGGCCGGCGTTCTACGAGCGTGTCCGGCATGGCTATCGGCTCAATGACCTGGGTATCGACACACCGTCGCTGATCGCTTCATTCGACCTGCAGGCCGAGTTGCTCGGCGCGTTGGAACGCAAGCGTGTCTACGGGCAGTGCATGCATTCGGACAGGTGCCGCCTGCAAGGGCGCACCATCAACCAGTGGCTCGCCGAACCCGGCGCGATGCCCGGTTTTCTGGATGCACTGCAAGCCCAGGGTTGGATCAAGCGCGACAGCGATCCCAGGGAAAGCCGCTTCTGGGCGCTGATCGACGGTCCGGTGGCGGCCATGTTCGGTGTGTTCGATGCCTATGAAAAGCAGCTCTGGCACGACTGGATCGCCGGCACCTGGCAGGGTGCTGCGATGCGTCGGGTGCCGCCGGGGCAGTGGGAGCAGGCGTTGCAACTGGAGGAAGAGGCGCCCGGCCAAGCGCAGGCGGCGGACATGGCCGTGCTGATCGAAGCGATGGCCGGCAATCGACATTCCACGCCCCAGGGCCTGCGCGCCACCCGCGCATTCATCCAGGCTACCGGGTTGATGAGCGGAGGGCCGAACTGATGCTGCTCGACCAAGACCAGAGGCGTGCCGACGAGGCATTGCTCCAGCTGGGACGTCGGCTGCGCGCCGACGGCTATCGTTTCACCTGCGTGACCCCGGCGACGCAGGCCAGGGTCAATGCTCGTAGCGAAGCGCACCAGGCTCGAACCCTGCGCGATGTGTTCGGTTGGAGTCGACCGTTCGAAGCGTCTCTGCTCAGCGCCGACGAACTGGAACAACTGCGTATCGCTGGCGTGCTGGAGCCACAGGGTACGCTGTGGCGCAGCAGGGTGCGCTGGTCGACCCTGGACGACCTGCTGCTGGTGCACTCCGCCTGGCCGACCGACAGCCGCGACGCGGTGTTCTTCGGCCCGGACAGCTACCGGTTTGCCCAGGTGATCCAGGATCATCTGCAGCACAGCCCCCAGCGTGTGCAGCATGCCGTCGACATCGGTTGCGGCAGTGGCGTCGGCGCGTTGCTGATCGCCCGAGCCGCGCAGCATGCGCAGGTCACTGCGGTGGACATCAACCCTGTGGCCTTGCGTCATACCGCTGTCAATGCCGCGCTGGCCGGGGTGGCCAATGTCTCGGTAGAACTCAGCGATTTGCTCGACGGCATCGCTGGGACGTTCGACCTGATCGTCGCCAATCCACCCTACATGCTCGACGTCGGCGAGCGCGCCTACCGCCACGGGGGTGGCGCGCTGGGCGCCGAACTGTCGCTACGGATTGTCGAGCAGGCCCGTGAGCGGCTGTCGGTCGGCGGCACGTTGCTGCTGTACACCGGTGTCGCCATCGTCGAGGGGCGCGACGCGCTGCTCGAAGCCGTTCGCCTGCGCCTGGCCGGGCCTGCGTTCGGCTGGTCCTACCGGGAACTGGACCCCGACGTGTTCGGCGAGCAGTTGCTCGAGCCAGGATACGAGCAGGTCGAACGCATCGCTGCCGTGGCCCTGACCGTCACCCGCCGAGGCTGATGCCCATGGCGCGGCCTTGCACGTTCGGCATCGAGGAGGAATACCTGTTGGTTGATTTGGCCACGGGGCGGGTCATGGCTGCGCCGCCCGCGGCCGTGGCCCGCTGTTGCCGCGATGCGCTGGGGCCATGGTTCGCCGAGGAGATGTTTCGCAGCCAGGTGGAGATCGCCTCGCCGGTGTTCGATACGCTGCACCAGGCCCGTGATTTTTTCACCGAGCAGCGCCAGCGCCTGAGTCAGGCATTGGCGGGCGAGGGCGTCGGCTTCTACGGCGCGGGGAGCCACCCCAGTGCCCAATGGCTGCGCCAGCTCCCGCGGGAAACCCCCCACTACCGCCAGCTGTTCGACGATTATCGGCTGGTGGCCCGGCGCAGCCTGTTGAACGGCCTGCACGTGCACGTCGGCGTGCCGCAGGGCGTCGATCGCATGCAGGTGATCAACCGGGTGCTGTACTGGTTACCCCTGCTGCTGACACTCAGCACCTCCTCTGCGTACTGGGGCGGACAGGACACCGGCTACATGAGCTACCGACGCGTGGTGTGCGGGGAGTGGCCGCACATGGGGCTGCCCGAACCGCTACCGGACTGGCGCGCCTACGAGCGTTACCGGGCGCTGCTGCAACGCACTGGCAGCCTGGCCGAGGATGGTGACTTCTGGTGGGCGATCAGGCCCTCGCGGCGGTTTCCGACAGTCGAGCTGCGCATCTGCGATGGGTGCCCCCGGCTGGACGATGCCTTGGCCATCGCCGCGCTGTTTCGCCATCTCGTCGAGCATGCAGTGGAGCGCAACGACGCTATCGCCAGCCGTGAAATGCGCTGGATCACCCACGAAAACTATTGGCGTGCCCTGCGTGAGGGCCGCCGGGGCACTTTCATCGGCGTGCACGACCAGCAGGCGGTGAACGCCGAAGGCTGGCTGACGCAACTGCAGATGCAATGTCCGCCCGACACCGCCGACGCTGACCGCGCCTTCATGCACGCCCGGCGCATCCTGCGCGACGGCACCAGTGCCGACCACCAGCGTGACACCTATGCGCTGGCCCGCGAGCAAGGCCTGAATGACCGACAGGCGATGCGCAACGTGGTGAAACAGGTGATGGAGCACCAGTTGTCGGTGCCCGGGATGGGTTGAGTAAACCATCCGCAGATCGTTTGCCTCGAACGCTGTGTGATTCGCGATCAGGCAACACCCAGCCAAACCAGAAGGAGTCTAACTGATGCCCAGCAAGCCCCAGGATCAATTCACCCTGCAAAATCCCTTGACCCAATACCCCCATCCGCCTTTTCCGGCCCAGGGCCAAGCCGCCCCGGGCCTGGATGCGCACATGCAGCCCAAGCCCGACCACGGTGAAACCACTTACAAGGGTTTCGGGCGCCTGGCCGGACGTCGCGCCCTGATCACTGGCGCCGACTCGGGTATCGGACGCGCCGTGGCCATCGCCTTTGCCCGCGAGGGTGCTGACATTGCACTCAACTACCTGCCCACGGAGGAGCGAGATGCCCGTGAAGTGGTCCAGCTGATCGAGCGCGAAGGCCGCAAGGCCGTGGCGCTTCCCGGTGATCTCAAGGACCCGCGCTTCTGTAGCCAGTTGGTGGACCAGGCCCACGAACAGCTCGGCGGCCTGGATATCCTGGTCAACGTGGCCGGTAAGCAGGAGGCGCGCAAGGACATAGGCCAGATCACCCATGAGCAGTTCGATCACACCCTCAAGACCAACGTCTACGCCTTGTTCTGGCTGTGCCAGGCAGCAGTGCCGCTGATGCCGGCCGGAGCGACCATCATCAACACCGCCTCGATCCAGTCCTACCAGCCCTCGGCGACGCTGCTGGACTACGCCACCACCAAGGCGGCCATCGTGGCCTTCACCAAGGCGCTGGCCAAGCAGGTGATCGAGCGCGGCATCCGCGTCAACGCGGTGGCCCCGGGCCCGATCTGGACCGTGCTGCAGCCCAGTGGCGGCCAACCACCGGAAAAGATCCCCGACTTCGGTGGGCATACCCCGATGAAACGCCCGGGCCAGCCCGCCGAGTGCGCCCCGTTGTACGTACTGCTTGCCAGTCAGGAGTCGAGCTATATCACCGGTGAGGTGTTCGGCGTCACCGGCGGCGATCCACTGCCATAGGGCAAAGTCGAGTAAACCTTGGCCGCGCCACGCAGTCAGTCATTGTAAGAGGCCCTTCATAAGGGCCAGGGAGGTGGCTGATGAAACTCTTCTGCCTGCTGCGTGGCTGCCAGTGGCGCAGCCTGTTGATCCGTGAAATCGCCGGGCTTGACTGCCAGTGCTGCGAACGCTGCGGCGCGCTGCGCTACAGCCAGCCCGGCCAACCATTCGATGCGTAGGAACCGACCATGGCCCGGGCAATCTGGAAAGGCGCGATCAGCTTCGGCCTCGTGCATATCCCTGTCTCTCTCAATACCGCCGTGCGCACCGAGCGCGTGGATTTCGACTGGCTCGACAAGCGCAGCATGGAGCCGGTGGGCTACAAGCGGGTAAACAAGGTGACTGGCAAGGAGATCGACAAGGAACACATCGTCAAAGGTGTGGAGTACGAGAAGGGCCGCTATGTGGTGATCAGCGAAGAGGAGATTCGCAAGGCGCGGCCCGAGGCGACCCAGACCATCGATATTTTTTCCTTCGTCGACGCCGGTGAGATCCCGCTGCAACAGTTCGACACGCCCTACTACCTGAGCCCCGACCGTCGTGGCGGCAAGGTCTATGCCTTGTTGCGCGAGACCTTGCACAGCACCGGCAAGGTGGCCTTGGCCACCGTGGTGCTGCACACCCGCCAGCACCTGGCGCTGTTGCGCCCGCTGGAGGATGCGCTGGTGCTGATTACCCTGCGCTGGCCCGAGGAAGTCCGTGGCCTGGAGTCGCTGGAGCTGGACAAGAGCGTAACCGACACCAAGATCGACAAGCGCGAACTGGACATGGCCAAGAAACTGGTGGAGGACATGAGTGGGCCATGGAAGCCAGACGAGTACCACGACGCGTTCCGCCAGACCATCCTCGACCTGGTTGAAGAGAAGGCCAGCAAAGGCAAGATCGCGACGGTGGACAAAGGTGAGGGGACAACGGCGGAGAAGGGCGCCGACATCATCGACCTCACCGAGCTGCTCAAGCGCAGCCTTGGCGGCAAGAGCAAGGTGAAGAAGCCGGCGAGCAAGCGACCGCGCAAGGCGTCCTAGGGCGGGAGCGCACCCTACTGCACCAGTCCCTCCAGAGCGCTCAGGTAATCGCCGAAGCCTTGGCGAGCCCGGCTGTCCCGCCGACTGCTGGTGGCCACGCTGTGCGCTGCGGTCCAGACGATCTGCGCGCCACTGGCTTCCAAGGCCAGCACCAGTTGCACATCTTCATCGGCTGGCAATGGTTGGAATCCACCGGCGCGCTCATAGGCCCTGGCACACACGCCCAGGTTGGCGCCATGGATGTGCCGGTGCCCGTCCCGAGCCTGGTAACGACTGCGGTATAGCTGGCGCAGCGCGGCGTTCTGCCAAGGCTGCCAGCGCTCGATGTGCACGGTGCCGCAGACTGCGTCGGCGTGCCATTGCAACTGCGACACCAGCCAGTGCTCGGGCACACGACTGTCGGCGTCGGTAAAGGCCAGCCACTGCGCACCGCGCTCGATCATCCACTCGGCGCCCACGCGCCGGGCAATGCCGACGTTGCCGGCCTGCAGTTCCAGGGTGTGCACGCCATGGCGGCGGGCGATGCGTGCGCTGGCGTCGATGCAGCGATCGAGCACCACCAGCACCTCGACCACCAGGCCCGCCGCCTCGGCCCGTGCCACCGCCCGCTTGACGGCGCGCAGGCAGTGTCCGAGGCGGCGGGCTTCGTTGTGGGCGGGAATGATGACGGCGATCATAGGCAGGTCTCGTCCAGGTCCACGACACTCGGTTGGCACGACCAGTATTCGAGCAGGAAATCCGCCTCCTCGTGGCGTAACAGCGGGTACAGCGGCAGATGTCGGGCAAGCAGGGCGTGAACCTCACGGCCATCCTGGGGGCAACCGGCGATGGGATGGCGCCAGTGGCACACCAGCAGGCCGCCGTCATAGGTCAGGCTGGCCACCGATTGTTCGATCACCTGCAGCCAGTCGGTGGGATCGAGGTAGTAGCCGATTTCGCTGAGCACGATCAAGTCGAACTGTCCGCCGGGCCAGTCGCCCGGCAGGTGCCCCTGCTCGACGCGAGCGTGGTTTACGCCCGTCAGTCGCTGGCGAGCCAGGGCCACGGCGGTGGCGTCGATGTCCTGGCACAGCAGGTCGGCGCAGCGCTCGGCCAGCAGCACACTGAGCTCGCCGTTGGCACACGCAGGCTCGAACACGCGTTCGTAGCACTGGCGAGGCAGGCTGGCCAGGGTGAGGTCGCGTTTGCGCCGTTCGTACCAGCGGGTACGAAAGGCCCATGGATCATCGTTGCTGGCATACAGGTCGGCGAAATACTGCGCATCGAGGCTCATGGTGACTCCATTGAGGGCGAGACCGGTTCCAAAGGTTGCAGCCGGTGGTCGGCTGAGGCAGATGCTGGTCAAAGTTGCCATTCCCCTGCCGGCATGCCGGTCAGTTGCTGGCCCAATTCGGCGAGGTCGCGCTCAGCGTGACTTTGACGCAGGTACACCGGCAAGTCGGCGCTGAGCCGGGCGAAATGGCTGCTGCGGCAGAACGGTGTGGCGCCCAGCGCTCGGCCGACATGCCGAATGACTTGCTCGACCGCCTGCTCCACCTGGGCGCGGGTGCGGCGCACCTGGAAACTGGCATCGTCCTGAGGGTGCCGGTCGATCCAGGCGGCGCATTCGCGCAGGGCGGCGCGGGCCCCGAACAAGGCGGCATCGACCGCGCCCAGGTGGGCGTCGGCGTGCGGGTCGGGCCGAGGTTTAGCGCAGTGTTCGCGCAGGTAATCCGCGAGGGCTTCGGCCGCACCATACCAGCAGGCGGCGATGCCAGCGCCGCCTTGCCAGAATCCTGGGCGGGACAGGTATTGGCCGGGCGCGCCGATGGCTAGGCCCGGCGAATCATCGAATGCGAGGGTGACGCTGGCGGTGGTGGCCATGCCCACGGCCTGCCAGTGCTCGGCCTGAATGCGTTGGCTGGGATGGGACAGCTCGATGGCCACCAACCGTGGCTGCTCGCCTTCCCAGGCGGTCACTAGCGCGCGATCGATCTGCAACGCCCCCGAACACCAGGCTTTGCAGCCTTGCAGCCGGACTTGATCGCCGTCGCGGGCGACGATGCGGGTGCGGGCATCCGGTGGCTCGGCGGCCCACACGCCCCAGATCCCGTTGCCGGCGTGGTGCTCGGCGGCGCATTCGCTGAGGATTGCCAAAGCGTCCGTGTGGCCCTCGTAGAGCTTGGCCAGGGTCAGGTCGCAACCGGCGACCCGCGCCAGGGTCCTCCAGCGCTCCAGGGTGCGGCCCTGGCCAGGCCGTGGCAGTCGGTCGAGATGATCGGCCTGCAGCAGGTGCAGCAGCTCTGGCAACTGGGTGTCGAGGTCGATGGCCTGCGCTCGCGCGCTGAAAGGGCGCAACAGGTGATCGAGGCGCTCCAGGTCGAAGTCATGGGCGATACTCATGGGCTTGGCGCTCCTTGGGTGTTCTTCTTCCAGCCACGCAGGTTCATGACGCACAGGCAGAACTGCAGGACGATCAGTGCCCAGGCTTGTACCTGCCAGCCCCAGACCACCCACAGCGCATTGCTGGCGATGAAGCAGCAGAAGCCGATGCGTCTGCGTCGCGGGCGGCGCGAGCCGATGCACCATGCCGCCGCGATGGTCAGGAGCATGGCGGGCCATTGCAGCAGATCCAGCATTCGCTCCATCAATCGATCCCCAGTTGCTTGCGCATGCGCGCGGTGATCGATTGGCGGGTGCTGGCCATCTCGGACCAAGGGTCCTCGACCTGCGCAAGTCGCTCGTGCAGATTGCCGATGTTCCATTGATCGGCGCCTTTGAGCTGGCTCAGCTCTTCGCGCCAGATCGGCACCGAAACCGGCAGGCCTTCACGAGCGCGCAGCGAATAGGCCGCCACGGTGGTCGCGCCCTTGCCGTTGCGCAGGTAGTCGATGAAGATCCGCCCGACGCGGTTCTTCGGGCCGGAAACCGCGCTGAGGCGATCAGGGAACAGCCCGGCCATGTGCTCGACCAAGGCATGGCTGAAGTCCTTCACCTCGTCCCAGCCAGCACGCCGGGTCAGCGGCACGACCAGGTGCATCCCCTTGCCGCCGCTGGTCTTGAGAAAGACCTTCAGGCCCAGTTCATCGAGCAGGGTCAGGGTCAGTTGGGTGGCTTCGAGCATGGCTTTCCAGGGCAGCGCTGGATCAGGGTCCAGGTCGAGCACGAAGCGGTCGGGCTTGTCGAAGTCCTTGTTGGTGGCGTTCCAGGTGTGCAGTTCGAGGGTGTTCATCTGTACCGCGCCGAGCAGGCTGTCGGCGCGATTGAGCACCATGGCCGCCTGGCCGGCCTGGGCCTTGCTGTAGCTGAGCACCTTGGGAATATGCAGCTGGCCGGCATTCTTCTGGAAGAACAGCTCGCCAGCCAGGCCATCCGGTGCCCGGACCAGGGCGACGGGCCGATCCTTGAGCTGAGGCAGCAGCCAGTCGGCGACCTGCGCGTAGTACTCGGCGACCTGGCGCTTGGTTGCACCGATGGTTGCGTCGACCACGCGGTCCGGGTGGGTCAGGCGCAGGGTGTCCAGGCCCTCGGGTTGTGGCTGTGCTGCGCGCTTGGCGGGCATCGCTTTCTCCAGATCGATGGCGGTGGCGGGCTTGTCGTCGCGCAGGCCGTGGAACACCGCGTGGCGCACGATGCCTTCGCGGGTCATCTGGGCATAGGCCACTTCTGCCAGCAGGTGCGGCTTGAGCCAGTGCACCCCGCGGGCTTCGGCGCCGGTGGGGGGGCTGGGCAACGGCGCTTTGGCGACCCGCAGCGGCTTCAGGCGGGCGAGGATGCTGTCCAGGGTGGCGGCGCTGAAGCCGGTGCCGACTTTGCCGGCGTAGCGCAGCTGACCGCTATCGTGGTCATGCAGGGCCAGCAGCAGGGCGCCGAAACCCTGGCGGCTGCCTTTGGGGTCGGTGTAGCCGACGATCACGAATTCCTGGCGCTGCTTGCACTTGAGCTTGATCCAGTCGCTGCTGCGTCGCCCCACGTAGGGGCTGTCGGCGCGCTTGCCGATCAGGCCCTCCAGCTCCAGCCGGCAGGCGCTGTCGAGCAGCGAGTCGACCGGTTCCTCGAAGTCTGCGGAGTACCTGAGCATCGGCGATGCATTATCTTCCAGCAGCCGGGCCAAGGTGTCGCGACGCGCCTTCAGCGGTAGTTCGCGCAGGTCTTCGCGCCCCAGCCAGGGCAGGTCGAACAGGTAATAGGTGATGCGTTCGTCGTGCTCGGTGTCGAAGGCATTCTGCAACGCCTGGAAATCGGCGACGCCGTTGTCATCGACCACCACCATTTCGCCATCCAGCCACGCGGCGTCGAGCCCAAGCGCCTTGAGCGCCTCGACCTGACGGGGCATCTTCGCACTCCAGTCGTGGCCATTGCGGGTGAACAGGCGTACGTCGTCACCGTCGATGCGCGCCAGGATGCGGTAGCCATCGAACTTGACTTCATAGCGCCAGTCGCCGCTGGGCGGGGAGTCGACCAAGGTGGCCAGTTGCGGCTGGAGCTTGTCGGGCAGGGCTTTGGCGCGGGCCTTGTGCTTGCGCGGGGTAGCGGAGGTTGTCTTGGCCGGACGCTTTGGCGGCAGGCTGCGCTCGCTGAGGACGCTGTCGGGCAGGGCTTCGACGATGCTGTAGTCGACCTCGCTGCGCGCTTGCCCGTCATTTGACTTGACCAGCATCCATTGTTCCTTCTTGCCGGCCAGCTGGGTGCGGAACAGGTTCCAGACCCCCGACAGCTTCTCGCCCTGCAGGCGAAAGCGCAGCTTGCCTTTGGCATAGGCTTGATGCGGATCGCCTTCGGGCTCCCAGATACCCCGGTCCCAGACGATCACATCGCCAGCGCCGTAGTGACCCTCCGGGATGTGCCCTTCGAAGTTGGCATAGTCCAGCGGGTGGTCCTCGACGTGCACCGCCAGGCGCCGGACCTTCGGGTCAAGTGAGGGTCCCTTGGGGATCGCCCAGCTTTTCAAGGTGCCGTCGAGTTCCAGGCGGAAGTCGTAGTGCAAGTGGCTGGCGTCGTGTTTCTGAATGCAGTACTGCAGCGCGTGGCCCGACTGTGGTCTGGCGTGTTTGCCCACCGGTTCGGATGTGGCGTTGAAGTCGCGCTTGCGATGGTACTCCTGCAGGGGCTTGGCCATGGCGGGCTCCGGGAGGGTTCGCGGGTCTCAAGATTGGGAGGCGGCGAGGCGGCACGGAGTTCAAAAAAAGCGCGGGGTAGGGCGCGGCAAGAAACTCTGAATCATTTGTGTGCGCGCGGAGTCGACCGAGTGAAGCCCACAAACGGAGAACGCTCATGACCCTACCTGATGACCCAAGACCGCAGGTCGAGATCGACGACACCGAGGACCGCATGGGAAGCGTCCACGAGCTGGATTTCAGTGAGCGTCGTGATGAACGCCAGGGGCGTGTCGGTGACGAGCGTCCGGCGCGCGAGATCGCCGAGGACTATCCACCCCGACGTGTCGCCGAAAGCGGCATGACCGGTGGCGAGGCCTTGAGCGACAGCCTGCACGAGGACAACGTCACCCTGGACGACCTGAGCCCGGACACGTTGTTCGATGAAACCGGTGCTCGCGACCCTGATGAGCCTGGTAGCGGTAGCAGACCTGCTGACCAGACCCTGCGCCATGTGGACGCTCATGAGATCGGAGGCGGCATCGGGCTGGACGAGGCGGAGCTGGCTCGCTCGGCGCCGTTGGACGGTGAGCCGTGGACCGACGAGGTGAGCTCTGAAGATGACAGGAGAGAACCCTGATGAACGAGCAACGATGTTCCTGCAACCACTGTTCTTGCACCGTGGATGCCAATACCGTGGCCCAGGATGGCAAGGCTTATTGCTGCGAGGCCTGTGCTACGGGGCATCGCAATGGGGAGTCTTGTCGTATGGCGGACTGTAATTGTGGTGAGCTGACTCAGCCGAAGGATAGCTCGGTCGATAATGCGCTGGATGAAACGTTTCCGGCGAGTGATCCTATTTCGCCATAGGATTTCTTTGCGAGCGGGGTGGTTTTTACAGATGTGAGCTTATTCGTTTGCGAGGGTGACTATGCGTCTCCCTCGTAAATGAAAGTGCTTATGACTTTTAAAACACACACTCTGAAAGTTGAATGCTAGAGAGG
>NZ_BCBT01000040.1:0-59133 GCF_001320965.1 Pseudomonas sp. NBRC 111143
GCGCCCCGACTTGCCCGCGAAAAAGACACCGCGCTGCCTGGCACGGGCTACGCCCGTGCTCGCGGGACATGTCGGAGCGCCGAACCGCCGCTCCTGCAGCTATCGCACTCAGTTGTTCGAAGACGTCATCTTGGTCCAACGATAGAAATCCGGGATCACATACTTGTAGGTGTCCAGCCAGCGCTGCATCGACTGGTCGCGCTCCTGCGCCGTTTGCACCTGCAACCGGTTCGACGCCTGCTCACCACTGGACTGCACCCGCAGCAACGCCTCGGTGGCCGTCTGCGCTTCTGCCTGGCGAGGTGGCTCCTGGGCCATCGTCACTGACACGCAAGCACACCCGGCAAGCACCATCAGATACCTGAACATGACCACCCTCCTCCTGCTCAATTGACCACCGCCTCGGCACCATTGGCCAAGGCAATGGGACCACGCCCGGTGGATTTCACCTGCCTGGCCCGGGCCTGGGCATCGGCGAACTGCTCGGGGCGCAAGTGCAGGCGACCGACCAGATCGGTCGCCTGTTGCCAGTTGTCCTGTACCAGCGACAGGGTCACCAGGTTTACCGCCGCCAAAGCGTTGTCGTCCTTCAGCTCGATGGCAGTGAGGAACTCGAAGCGTGCCTGCTCGTAACGCCCCAGGTTCATCAGCACTACCCCCAGGTCGTTGCGCACGCGCTCGTCAGTGGGTGCCAGGCGCACCGCGCGCTGCAGGCTCTGCAAGGCCTGCGCATCGTCACCACGCGCCGAGGCGAGCTGGCCCAGACCATGCTCGCCCTCGGCCGCCAGGCAGCCACCCAGCAGGCTGCGGTACAGGGGCTCGGCCTCGCTGCGCCCCAGCAGGCGCGAAACCCTGGCCTTGCGCAGGCGCACCTGGTCGAGGGTGTTCGGCAACTGCTCAAGGTGCGCCAGGCTGGCATGCGGGCGCCCCTCATTGAGCATCTCGTCCGCCAGGTTCAACGCCAGTTGCTGATCGGCATCCGGCTTGCCACAGCCCGGGCCGCCGAACAATGCACCCAGCCCCTGCGCCGACTGCCCGGCACAACCACTCAGCAGCAGCATGCCGGTGAACAACAGGATCGTTTTCATCCTTCTCTCCCTAGACAGACCCTAGACGCCCAAGGCCCGTGCCAACGCAGAAAAACCTGGCCCGGCCAGGACAATGAGCAAGGCCGGGAACAGGAATACCATCATCACCGCCGACATCTTTGCCGACATCTTCGACACTCGCTCCTGCAGGTGCGTGAGGCGTCGATCGTCGAGCAGCGCCTTGAGCGCCAGCAGCGACTTCATCCCGCCACTGCCCTGCACCAGCAGTTGCTGAAGGATCACGCAGGTGTCGACGAACTCATCCACTGCCAGTACCCGCGCAGTCTTCTCCAGCTCCGGGCCAAGCGACAGCCCCGAATCCACCCGTTGCAACACCTGCCGCAGCTCTTCGCTGATCTCCGGCACCAGTGTCCGTCCCTCCTGGCTGAGCACACGCAACGCCTGCTCCACGGCCAGCCCCGTCTCGAAGAGAATACGCAGCAGCGGAATCATCAGGCTGACCTCCTGGGCGATACGCTGTTGCCTGCGCGTGGCAGCCAGTGCCAGCAGACGCTTGGGCAACAGGTAGCCGATCACCAGCGCGCACACTGGCAGCACCAGCCAATGCAGGGCATCGACGCCGATGAAGGCATGCTGCAGCAGCAACGCCAGCCCCATGGCCAGCAACGGCAATCCCAGTTGCACGGCGGCGAACAGCGCGCGCTGGCGACTGCGACGCCAGCCGATCCGTTCGAGCAGGCCCTGGGTCTCCCCGTCGAGCGTCTGCAAGCGTTGCCCCAGCGGGCTGCTGCCCAGCCAGTGGAGCATGTCGCCCAGGCGTTCCTCGCGGGCCAGGCGCCCTTGCAGGCGCCGTGTAACCAGGTAGCGCGCACGCAACTGGCGCGAGGCCTGCAGCCCCAGCAACAGGGCGACGACGAGCAGGCACAGGGCGCAGATCAGCAGGGCCATGTCAAAGACTCCTCATCATGCGCCACAACACCAGGCAGCCGATCGCCTGCAGGGCAAAGGCCAGGAACAGCAGCCACTGCCCACTGCTGTCGCGCCAAAGGCTCATCAGGTAGTTGGGGTTGACCGTCAGGAAGTAGCCGACCATGAACAGCGGCAAGGCCCCCAGCACCCACGCAGTAACGCGAGTTTCGCCGGTCATGGCCTTGAGCTGGCGCGCACCTTGCTCACGTTCGCGGATCAGCTTGATCAGGTTTTCCATCAGTTCGCTGGCATTGCCGCCATAGCGCTGATTGATGCGCAGGCCCAGGGCGAACAGGCGCAATTCGTCCTGGTCGTACAGCTCGGCCAGCTCGCTCAGCGCATCCTCCAATGGCACGCCCATCTGCACATTGCGGCGCACACGGCCCATGGTCGAATGCAACGGTTCGCGCGTGCCGTCGATGCCACCGAGCACCGCATCGCTCAGGGTCCGACCGGCCTTGAGGCTGCGCACGCTGTAGTCGAGCAGACCGGGCAGTTGCTCGACGAGCTGACGCATGCGCCGACGGCATCGCCAACTCAAGTACAGATAGCCCGACAGCGGCGCACCGAGCAGCACCATCAGGCCGGCCAGCCAACCGGCCAACAGCACCGCCAGCAGCACCAGCCCACACCACGCCAGCAGCCAGCGTTGCGGACGCACGTCAGCGCTGATCAGGCCGGCCCGTTGCAGCAGTGGGTCGAGCCAGTCGCGCCGGGCGCTGCCCGTTCGAATCGTCTGGTAGGCGCGCCCCAGACGCTGCAGGACGCGCTCCTCGCCGCGCTTGTACAAGCCCAGGCGAAACAGCAGCATGGCGGCGCCCAGCAGCAGCGGCGCCAGCGCCAGCAGCAACGGCCCGATCAAGAGACACCGTCCTGACGCAGTTTGCTGCCTGCCGGGTTCGGCGCCTCGCGCTGGAAGGTCTCGCCGCCGCGTCGGTCGAGGCGGAACAGGGTATTGGTCACATACACATCCTCACGTACGCCGACCACCTCCAGCACTTCGCTGACGCAACGCCTGCCATCAGGCAAACGCGTCAACTGGATCACCACATCCAGCGCCGCGCAGATCATCTGGCGCAAGGTCTTCTCGGCGATCTGTCGGCCGCTGAGGCCGACCAGGGTCTCCAGGCGCAGCAGGGCGTCCTGTGCAGTGTTGGCATGTACGGTACTCATCGAGCCGTCGTGGCCGGTGTTCATCGCGGTGAGCACATCGAGCACCTCGGCGCCGCGAATTTCGCCAAGAATGATGCGGTCAGGACGCATGCGCAGGGCGTTGCGGATCAGCTCGCTGGGCTTGATCTCGCCATGGCCCTCGGCGTTCGGTGGTCGGGTTTCCAGACGCACCACGTGGGGGTGATGCAGCTGCAGCTCGGCAACATCCTCGATGGTCACCAGGCGCTCGCGCGGCGCGATCATCTGGCTGAGGATATTGAGCAGCGTGGTCTTGCCGGTGCCGGTGCCGCCGCTCACCAGGATGTTGCAACGACGGCCCACGGCGCGCTCGAAGAAATCGAAGATAGGTTGATCGATGGCGCGGGTGGCCAGCAAGTCGGCACTCTTGAGCATGTCCTGGCGGAACTTGCGGATCGACAGGCACGGCCCGTCCAGCGCCACTGGCGGGATGATCGCGTTGACCCGGCTGCCATCGGGCAGGCGCGCATCGACCATCGGCGAAGACTCGTCCAGGCGTCGCCCCAGGGGCGCAAGGATGCGCTGCATGACCCGTTCGACATGGTGCGCATCGATGAAGCGCAGGTCGGTCTGCTGCAACAACCCGGCCCGCTCGACGAACACCCGGTGCGGGCCGTTGACCAGGATCTCGGTGACGCTGGCATCGCGCAGCAGCACTTCCAGCGGGCCGAAGCCGGTGAGTTCATCGACCAGTTCCTCGGCCAGGCGCTCCATCTCGTAGCGCGACAACGCCAGACGCAAGCGCCCGACATAGTCACCCACCTGTTCGAGGACGAACTGGGTCAACGCCGGGCGTGCACCTTCGAGCAGGTTGCGCCCGCTGTCTTCGATGGCGTCGATAGCGAAGCGATGCAGCGCACGCTTGAGCGCGTGCGGGTCGCCCGAGGCGTGGCGCTGACCGCCGAAGGGTTCGTCGCCGCTCATTTGCTACCCCACAGCCGACGCAGCCAGGGGAAGCTCGGTGGGGCGAGGTTTTCCGAGCGCCGGGCCAGGCGCTCGCCGAGGGCACGCAGGGCCTGGGTCAGGCCTTCGCGCGGGGCCAGTTCGAACAGGCTCAGGCCCTGGTTCTTCACGTTCAGGCGCACCTCTGGGCAGTCGGGCATCACCTTGAGCAGCGGCAGGCCATAGCGCTTGGCGAGCGCCTCGGCATCCGGGGCGACGTTGCGCAGGTAGCGGTCCACCAGCAAGCTGGCATGCTCGAGCTTGATGCCGCGGTCGCGCCACTGTTCGAGCACTTCCAGGTTGCGCCGGCAGTCGAGGATGTTCTGGTCGGTGTAGACGATCAGCTTGTCGCAATGGCTGACGATGGTACGCAGCGCTTCGCTGTCGGCATGCCCGGTCAGGTTCACGACGATGTGCTGGAAGTGTTGGCGCAAGGCACTGAGCAGCATGTACAGCTCGGCGGCGCTGGTCTGGCGCAGCGGATCGTCGTTCTCGGCAGAGCTCAGCAAGCGCAGGCCGCCTTTGTCGCGGGTGAAGGCGCTGTCGATCAGCGTGGTGTCGAGCCGGCGCAGGTGGCGCAAGGCATCGCCGAAATAGAATGACGCCTCCAGCCCGAGCAGGGCCAGGCTGTCGCCGCGCGGCAGACCCAGGTCGAGCAGCAGGGTCTGCTGGCCGCTCTCCTGCACCACCCGCGCGAGGTGGGTGGTCAGCAGCGCGCCATCGGCGCCGCGCTGGGCACCATAGAGCACGGTCAGGCCACCCAGTTTGGGGTTGTTGGTCACCGTCGGCAGGCGCTTGCCAAGCCTGCGCACCAGCCCGGCCACCTCGCTGGCACGCGAGCCGTAGGCGACGAAATCGCGCGCACCGGCACGCATGGCATGCAGCACCAATTGATTGTCCATGCCATCGCCCAGCGCGACGATGGCCAGCATCGGCTTTGCTTCCAGCACGCCTTCGATCAGCGCGCACTGGCTGACCAACTGCTCGCGGTCAAGGCCGATGAACACCAGGTTGCTGAACGTCACATCCAACAGCGCCAGCAATTCGTCGAGGGTGCCTGCGCTGGCGCCGATCACCTGCCCCTGCGGCGCCAGGGCGTCCTGCAGCCACTGCAGGTCGTCTTCGTTGCGGGTGATGGCCAGGTAAGTCTGGTTGAGGCTGTCGTTCATCGTGATAACCCCCCATGACCTTCGAAGTTGCCGTTTTCCATGAAGAACAGCTGGCCCCAACTCGGGTCGTAGGTGCGCAGTGCTTCACCCGGCAACTGCGGCAGGCGCGCATTGGCCGCCAGCGGCTGGACCAGGTGCGGGGTGACGATCATCAGCAACTCGGTCTCTTCGCGCACCAGCGCCGACTGGCGGAAGAACGCGCCGAGGATCGGCAGGTTGCCCAGGCCGGGGAGCTTGTCCACCGAGGAGCGGGTGTTGTTGCTGACCAGGCCGCTGATGATGAAGCTCTCGCCATCGGCCAGGGAAATGCTGGTGTCGGTGCGCCGCACGCTCAGCCCCGGCACCAGGGTGCCGGCGATGTTCACCGCGTTGTTGTAGTCCAGCTCGCTGACCTCGGGGGCAACCTTCAGGGTGATGCGGTCGCGGCTGACCACGGTCGGGGTCAGCGCCAGGCGTACGCCGAACTCCTTGTATTCGATCGACACGTTGTCGCTGCCGGAGCTGGGCACCGGGACCGGGATCTCGCCACCGGCCAGGAAACTTGCAGTCAGGCCGCTGAGCACAGTGAGGCTGGGGCGCGCCAGGGTGTAGGCGAAGCCGCTGTTTTCCAAGGCGTTGATCGCCGCCAGGAACTTGCTGCTGCCACCGCCCCAGACGATGTTGAAGACGTTGTCGTCGAGCGGGATCGCGGGGCGGGTGATCGGCACCGAGCCTGGGGTCACAGCAGTATTCGGCACCGTTCCCGGCGAGCCGATCAGGCTGTTGTTCGAGCCTTTGAAGAACATTCGCGCACCTGCCTCCTTGTACTTGCTGCGGCGCACTTCGACGAAGCGGATATCGGCCTGCACCTGGCTTGGCAACTGCGCGTCCTGGGACGGTAGCAGGCTGCCTTCTGCCATGTCGGCACTGGCCCGTCCCTTGACGAACAGCATGGTCCGATGCGGCGCTGGCGCGCAGGCGGTCCACAGCATCAACGTGGTATTGCCCGGCCCCACGGCGGTCAGCAACACCGCGTGATCGCCGCTGGCCTGCACGTCGGCGACCTTGGGCTCGCCCACCGCCGCCCGGCTGATCGCCAGCGGCAGGCGCAGTTCCTGCTGCAGGCCCTGGTCCATCTCGATCACCGAGGGCAACTGGCCGAAAGCCTCGCACCCCTTCACCGCCGCCTGGGCGTGAGGCACCAGTGCCGTCAGGAGCAGTGCACGGCACGCATGTCGGAAACTACGCTCGGAACGTCGCATCGCTGCATCCTTGCCTGGTCAGGGAGTCTTGTCGGTGTCGGCAGCCTTGGCGCCACGAATGATCTGCATGCTGGGCGCAGCGTTGGCGGGAGCAGCGCTGGCCACGGGAGACTGGGACAACTGGCTGAAGCGATAGAGCTCGCGTCCGGCACTCTCGACCTGCGGTCGCGCCTCAGGTTCGGCCCAGTAACGCGCCAAGCGCTGTTCATCGGCGCTGCGTACGGCCAGGCGCAGGGTACCGGCCTGGGCAGCGAGCATCAGTCGGCTGGCCAGAGCTTCGGGTACGGCCAAGGTGACGGTGCGGGTAGCGCCGACGCTGCCTTGGCTCCCGTGCTGTTCGCGCCGGGCCTGTTCCTCCTCGACGGTTTGCGCCGGCCGGCCATCGTTGGCCAGCCCCATCAGCTCGCCGACACTCAGCACGCGCAGGGCCGGCAGCACCACCTGGGCTGAAGACTGCGGGTTGTTGTTCTCCTCGCGCAGAAACAGCAACACATCCACGTAGTCGCCTGGGCGCAGCAGTCCGGCCGCCCCCACCACATCGTCGACGCCCACGGCCACAGCGCGCTCGTGGGCACGAATCATCCGCGACAGTGGCCCGCCCGCCTGAAAGCTCGCCTCGTCCAGCCAACTGCCCGCCGACAGCGCACGCGCGCTGGAGCGACCGAGCACCTGGTCGATGTGCTGGAACGCACCGGCAGGCACCACTTGCAGGCGCTCTAGCAGCACATCGTCCTCGGTCAGGGGCGTGTTCGCCGGGAGCGCCCTGCGCAACACAACGATGGAGCTGCGTGCCGGTTCAGGCGGTTGGGGAGGTGCGACGATCACCTCGGCAGGCGCTTCGGCGACCGTGGGAGCAGGACTGACGGGGGGTGTGGACGGGCGGCTGAGCACCAGCCCCCAGTAACCTGCGAGTACTGCGCCGAGAAGAAACAGGACAGCCAGGACCATGGTCAAGCGACTGCTCATCTCCGCCTCCCTGCGCCATTAGATTGATGGCAAAACGAAACTATTTCGCTATTGAACGGTAGCGCAGACCTCACCGTTCGCCATGAGCGGAAACGGGATTTTTTCGTCTGGCACGCGGACATGCAGGGAAAACAGGTACTTAGAAAAAGCCTTGGCTTCCAATACTTTAGGGTTAATGCCTTTTTACATTTGCAGGCTTCGCCAGCTTGGCAATTCTATGATGGCAAATGGACGTTACTTAGCCACGTCCTTACCCCGCGCCGTCGGCGCAAGGAGATGTGCCATGCAACTGCAACGGATCCTTCAGCACTGCAAGAACTTCATCACCCGCAAGGACGGCGCGTCCGGTATCGAATACGCGCTGATCGCCGCAATGGTCGCGGTGGTGCTGGTGCCATTCGTACCGACGATCTCCGGCAAGATCACCACGATGTTCAATGCCATCTCCGGGGCGCTATGACCTTGAGCAGCACGCCGCAGCATAACGCCAGGCGAACAGGAGCCAAGCATGCCGAACTCTTCCTCGCGCCAGCAGATTCTTTTGGTGGACGACGAGGAAGAGGCACTGCAAGAGCTGGCTGAACTGCTGGAAAACGAAGGTTTCAAGTGCCACACCGCCAACTCTGTGAAGACAGCCCTGCAACAGCTCACCCGCTACCCTGATGTGGCCCTGGTGATCACCGACCTGCGCATGCCCGAAGAAAGCGGCATCGGCCTGATCAAGCGCCTGCGCGACCACACCGCCCGCCAGCATCTGCCGGTGATCGTCATGTCCGGCCATGCCGACATGGACGACGTCAGCGACCTGCTGCGCCTGCATGTGCTCGACCTGTTTCGCAAACCGATCTACCACGCCCGCTTGCTGGAGACACTCGACAATCTGTTTCCCAAGTCGGTGATGCAGGTGGTGGGGCGGTAGGCCAATGCGTTCAGATCAACAAGGCGAAGTCGCGCAAAACTCCTGCCGTCTGCGGTAGGCCTTGCCTCGAATAGCACTCCAGCAGGGCTTCGGCGGTGTAAGGCATACGAACCAAGCTGCGCCGCATTTCAGCCACAGCCTCCAGAACAGCAGCCTGATCGAGGTCCCACAAGTCCATGATGAATTCGTCAGGGTGCTGTGCCTCTACACCGAAACAGCGCAAAGCGGATGGGGGAAAGTCTTTCAGGTTGAACGTCACGATGACTTCCGCGTTGCTTCTGATCGCGGCGGCAAGAACATGTACGTCATCGGGGTCGGGCAGACTCAGAGCCGGGTACAAGGATTCATGACCGACAATCAGTGCATCGGGAATCGCCGCTTCCATCAGTGTGGAAATACGGTCCAATTGCCCCCGGGTAAGATCCCGCCGTTTCAGCAACAGATTCCTTTTCCATTCATCATCGATCTGGGCGCTCCATCTGGCTCTGTAAAGGCCCTTGCCAGCGAGCCTGACCAACAAGTCGCGCAAAGGGGCGGGATAAAGAACGCATGCGTCGTAAATCGTGGTGAACGGTGAGTGACGCATCAATACCCCAGGTCAAGCTCTTCCGATAGCGCGATCAAGTCGTCCATCGCCTTGCGGCTGGCCTGATCCCGCTGCTGTTTGTAGGTCATCAGGTCAGAGAAGAGAACACGACGATGTCGACCCGCCTTGTGATGGGGCAAGGCTCCTTCCTCGAGCAGTTTCACCAGATGAGGGCGCGAAACGCTCAGCAGATCCGCGGCCTCCTGCGTGGTCAGCTCCGCGTGGACCGGCACTACCCGCACAGAGTTGCCCTGTGCCAACTCTCCCAGTATGTCCAGGAGCAACCGCAGCGCACTGGTTGGCAGCTCGACGGCATGCGCCTTGTTATCGGCGTCGTAGATCTCGATGCGCTGCATGTCAGCCTGAGTGCATAGCACGGCTGCCAGGTCTCGTTGCCCCTGCACAGCGGCTGCTACTTCACGGGCCTCGGGAAACTCGGTACGGATAGGCACAGTCATGAACTTTCTCGCTGAAGACTTCTGTTCACTTCAACATATTCGAAATAAACGAAAAATCAAGTATCACCAACTTCCTTCCCTGACGTCCTCGCAAAGACTAGACAGGCCCCCCATGAGCGGCAATCAGACGCTATTCGACAGATCAGGTCAGACAGTTCCTAGGAAGATCCATCCTCCCTACAGTTGATAACTGAAGCTCACCGTGAACCGCGGCCGCCGGTTCAGGCTGTCGAGGGCGATGTCCGACATGGGCTTGGCTACCTCCAGCGCGATGTTGTAATAGCGCGCATCACCAAACCGCAGCCCTACCGCTGCCGACGACATCTTCGCCTTCTGCACCTCCAGTTCGTTGAACCAGGCCCGCGCGGTATCGAGCACCACATAGGGCTGCAGCACCTTCAGCCACTGACCATCACGCTGGATGCTGTAGTTCAGCTCGTAGGCCAGGCCCCAGCCCTTGTCGCCGGAGGCCTGGTCGCTGGGGTAGCCACGACCGAAGTTCTGCCCGCCGAACACCGCCCGTTCGCTGTCGGGCAAACTGTCGTTGCTCCAGTAGCCGGCAGCGGACACGACCCCTTGCCAGTGTTCGAGGAAATTGTCGCTCTGCACGCCGGACAGGCGCAGGCGCAGGAAGTCCAGGTCGTAGCCTGCATTGGTGCGTGCGCCAAAATGGTCGAGGCCCTGGTAAACCCCGGCGCTGAGGATGCGCAGGCGCTTGGCCTCGGCCTTGCGCCAATCACCCTCGAACGACAGCGCGCGAATGTCGGTGTGGCTGTCGAGCTTCAGCGGGAAGCCCACGACCTGGTAGTCGATCTGGTCATTGACCGCATAGAAGCGCCCGACCACATCCAGCCATTCGGTCGGCGAGGCGATCAACGCCTGGCTGAGCCCCATCGAGTAACGCTCGTTCTCGCGGTGCTGGGTCAGGTCGATACCGTTGTCCAGGCGAATGCGCGCCTTCGGGTCGCTGCGATAGCGCGATGCCGACAACAGCAGTTGCGTACCCTCGTCATCCACGAACTGGCTGTAGTCGACGCGGTAATAGTGTTCCTTGTCCTCGCCCGGCGGCACCAGCACGCTGGCGCTCAACTGCTCGGCGAAGCGAGTCTGGGCATTGCTGCTGGCGCCCAGCAGCGCTTGCAGATCGTCACGGTTGCCGTCGCTGAGGTTGAGCGTGGTGGTGAAGGGCTTGCGCGAAGCCTGGGCAATCAGGCGCGTGGCACCGTCGGTGGTGCCCGGTGGCGGCACCTGGGCCTGGAAGGTGACACCGGGGATACGGCTGATCAGGCTGGTGTAGCGCTCGAAGGTCTTGCGCGTCAGCGGTCGCTCGGCCTTGAGCTTGTTGACCAGACGCTCGACATAGCCCGATGCGGAGCCGATATCGCCCTGGACCTCGTAGTCGCGGATATAACCTTCCACCAGCACCACCCGCACGCGGCCATCGGCGAAGTCTTGCGGCGGAAGATAGGCGTAGGACAACAGGTAGCCGTCCTGCTGGTAGCGCTGGGTCAGGCGTCGGGTGACCTCGATCAGTTCAGCGAGGGTCACGCTGCGATTGAGTATCGGTTGGTAATGCTCGCGCAGATCTGCCAAGGGGTAGACGGTCCCGCCCTCGAAGCGCACCTTGCGCACCAGGACCTGGGTGTTCATCTGCAGTGGCGTCTGCTGGGGTGCCGCTGGTGCCGGTACATTCAGCCCAGGCTTGCCCGGACGGTAGGCGTCCACCGGTAGATTCGGCGTGGGCAGGCGGCGTTCGGTTTCGTTGCTGTTGAGAAAACTCGGGAGGGGTTCGGCGCGGGCCACGCAGGCCCAGGACAGCGCCAGCATCGTCACCAGCAGTGGACGCATTCGGACACTCCATGATCCTGTGGAACCAGGGGCGCCCGGCAGGGACGCCCTTGTCAATGCAAGCGTAGGTGCTGAGCGAGCCGTCGTCTAACCGAGCGCCCGGCGGATCAGCGAAAAAGATCCGCCGGGCACTTTATCAGCGCTGCGCGCCGCCCAAGGCACCGGTCACACCACCCAGTACGCCGCCGAGCCCGCCACTCTGGCCACCGCTGCCATTGACCAGCGTGCCAGCCTGGCCAACGGTGCCACCGACTGCACTGACCGTCGCCCCCACCTGGCTGACGACCGGGTTGCCAGTGGCCCCGCCAAGCTGGCTGCCTGCACTGGCCACCGCACCGCCCACCTGATTGAGCAAACCGGCGACCGGCGCACCGACGCCCGTCGCAGCACCAACCTGCTGGGTCACACTGGCCACGCCACTGACGACCGGCGTCACACCGGCGCTCACCTGTTGCGTCACCGCGGCCACCGGAGCACCTGCTGCCGTATTGGTGACGCCATTGCCACCGAGCACCGTGCCGAGCGCAGCGACGGTGTTGCCAACCTGACCCGTGCTGCCACCTACCGACGCTACCGCCGGATTACCAGTGCCCGCCGCCAGCCCGCTGCCAGCGCCAGCAACCACGCCGCCAACGGTTTCCAGCAGGCCAGTGCGTGCGCCGCCGGTTGTTGGGGCCAGGCCGCTGGTGGTGCTGACGGTGCTACCCACATTGCTCACCACTTGCCCGAGCGTACTGGTCAATGGATTGCCGTTGCCGGTGCCTGCAACCTGTTGCCCGGCCTGGTCGAGCGCCCCGCCGACCTGGTTGAGGGTCTGGTTCAGCGGGCCAGCGAGCCCGGTTTGCCGGGTGACATTGGCAGTGGTGTTTTCCACCAGCGACACCACCGGCACCAACGCATTGCTTACCCCTTGCGTGGCGCCCGCCAGCGGCCCGCTGGTACCGACAGGGATCAGCGTGTTGCCCAGCATGGTGACCGCCTGACCGACACGGTCGACGCCTTGCCCGGCGCCTGCCACCACTTGGTTGACCAATGGAACCTGCTCGACCGGTGAGCTCGTTGCGAGCGCCCCTATGCCCTGTCCCAGGCCGGATACGCCGGTCCCGAGGTTGGAAGTGGCTGCCCCCACCACGCCGAGTGTCGTACCAACGGCATTGTTTCCGGTGCCCAGTTGCCCAAGCCCCTCGCTCAGGCCGGAGCCGACACTACTGACTGCATCACCCGTGGACGACACCAGCGAACCGACGCCGCCGGTCAGCGAAGTGTTCCCTGCCACCGGCAGCGAGCCGATCATCTCACCCAGGTTGCTGACACCATCGCCCAGGCCGGAAACGGTATTGCCGACCTGGCCGACGACCTGACCGGTGACCAGCGGGGTCGGCGTATTACCGCCACCGGTACCACCATCACCACCGCCTGGCGTTCCGCCACCGTTACCAGGATTGGTACCGCCGCCTCCCGTACCATCTCCTCCACCACCGGTGCCACCACCAGTGCCACCGTTGCCTGCGCCGTTGCCACCACCCGCCATACCGCCGCCATCACCACCGCTGCCGCCCGATCCGTCGGAGCCGCCGCCTGCACCTGCACCTGCACCTTCACCTGCACCAGCGCCACCATCGGTGGACGAGCCATCAACCTCGCTGTGATGACCACCACCACCGCTGCTGCACCCGGCAAGCCCAAGGGCCATGACCAGCGCCAATGCCGTACTCGCTTTCATCCAAACCTGAGTTTTCATGGGCGACTCCCGCACTGCTTTGTTGTTGGATAGGCGCGCTGGCCAGGCTGGCCAGCGTTATGCCTTCAGTCAGCAGTGAAGCTCTGGCGGTTCGACGGCGGTAGGTCGTAAGTTGGTATTAATACGGGGGAATGAGGTGCTGACGGCGCTGGAAAGCCTATGAAATTCAGTGTGTTGCGAGATCAGCCCGAATGGCTGACCGAAAGGTTTAATACCATGTCATTAGTACAAGGAAGCGCTGGTTGAGAGTGGCTACTCCGCCACCTGGAACTCGACCCTTGCCGTCTCGCCGCTCTCATCCAACGCACTCAGCTCAATGCGCCCGGACTGCTCGAAACGCACCAGCAGGCTGTCCTGCCCTTCGGTCTCGCCCAGCGGCCGGCCATTGAGGAACCACCAGCGCCGTCCTGCCCCACCCAGTGCCGATACGTGCAGTTGCAGTGGCTCGTGACTGGTGAGCGGCCGGCGCAAGTTGTCGCCTGCTCGCACACCGACGATCGACAGCGGCGGCGCGCTGGGCGGCACCTTCGGTGGACAGGCAGGATCGACCATCGGCAGCCGCGCACTACGCCGCTCCACCCGTGGCAGCCACGGTTCCAGAGGCGCAGGCCAGAGGGCAATTTCCTGCGCTTTCGCTCCCCGACAGCTGGCATCGACACGCAAGCCGCGCTCATTGACCCACACCGTTTCGCGCAGCCCCAACCCCAGCGGCTGGTCGGCAGCCTGCAAGGTCGGCGGCGTGGTGCCGTCGAGGGTCCAGGCAAAACGCTGGCGGCGACATTGCGGATCCTGACGACTCATCGGCTGCCCCAGCGGCCAGCAGATCGCTGCCACGCCGACACTGTCCGGCACGTTTTCCACGGGCACGGCAATACCGCGCTGGCTGTCGCGGTTGCTCAGCAGGTCGTGCACCTGCAGCATCAGCGGCGCTGCCGAAGCCAGGCCGAACTGGCCCGCCACCGGCGTGCCATCGGGTCGGCCTATCCACACACCAATGATGTACCGCGGCCCGACCCCCACCGACCAGGCATCGCGAAAGCCATAGCTGGTGCCGGTCTTCCACGCCAGCTGCGGGCGCTGCACAAGCTCGGCATGCGGGTCGCGGTCCGGTCGCGCCTGGCCGCTGAGAATACGCCGCACGATCCACGCCGAACCCGGCGACAACAGGCGCCGCTCCAGCAGCGGGTCCTGAGGCTGCAGGCGGATCTGCGCGCTCTTGCCCTCGCGGGCCAACGCCGCATAACCGCCGACCAGGTCCTCCAGACGGCTGCCTGCACCGCCGAGAATCAGCGACAGGTTTGGTTCGGCCAGTGCCGGCAGTATCAGCGGCACCCCACCGATACGCATCTGCGCGGCAAAGCGTTTGGGCCCATAGGCCTCGAGCAACTGAACCGCTGGCAGGTTGAGCGACAACGCCAGCGCCGAACTGGCCGACACCGGCCCACTGAAGCCCATCGAGAAGTTGCCCGGGCGATAGTCGCCATAGCGACGCGGCACATCCTGCAACAACGATTCGGAGTGGATCAGCCCATCGTCCAGGGCCATGCCATAGAGAAACGGCTTGAGGGTCGAGCCCGGCGAGCGCAGGGCATGCACCATGTCGACATGGCCGAAACGGCGCTCATCGCCCAAGTCGATGGAACCCAGGTAGGCACGCACGGCCATGGTCTGCGCCTCGACCACCAGGATTGCCGCCGAGGTGCGCTCGGGCAAGCGTGCACGCCAACCGAGCAGCAGGTCTTCGAGACGACGCTGCAACGATGCATCGAGCGTGGTGCGGATCAGCGTCGGGCTGTCCGCCGTGTTCAGCCGCCGAGCCAGCAGTGGCGCCAGCGCCGGCTCCTGGCGTGGGGCGAGCAGCAAAGGCTCCTCGCGCGCCTCGGCAATCCGCTGCTCAGGCCACACCTGGTAATCGGCCAAGCGTTGCAGCACCTTGTCGCGGGCACGCTGCGCACGCTCGGGATGGCGATCCGGGCGCAGGCGGCTGGGCGCCTGAGGCAGTACGGCGAGCAATGCCGCCTCGGCAGGCGTGAGGTGCTTGGGCGACTTGCCCAGGTAGGCCCAACTGGCGGCAGCGACGCCCTGCAGGGTGCCGCCGAAGGGCGCGCGATCGAGGTAGATCTGCAGGATCTCGCGCTTGGACAGGTGCCATTCAAGTTGCGCCGTACGCCACAGCTGACGCAGCTTGCCGGCCAGGGTGCGATCATGGGGGTCGAGCAAACGTGCTACCTGCATCGACAGCGTGCTGCCGCCGGACACTACGCGCCCGCCACGCAGGTTCAGCCAGGCCGCGCGCGCCAGGGCCAGCGGGTTGACCCCGGGATGGTCGTAGAACCAGCGATCTTCGTAGGTGAGCAGCGCCTCCAGATACAAGGGCGATACCTCCTCGGGGTTGACCGGATAGCGCCAAACGCCGTCGGCATCGGCGAAGCGCCACAGCGGCGTGCCGTCCTCGGCGAGCACCACCCGCGCCAGGTCGTCGCCCGGCATCGGCAACGGCCACAGGCGATCCGCCAGCCACAGCAAGACGACGCTCGACAACACAGTAATGCCGATACCACGCAAGATCTTTGCGCTGCGCGTACGCGGGCGAACTATGCTTGCGCCTGGCATCGGGAACCGACCCCATCGAACGATGGCCAAAGGCTTGGGATGATCATCAGGAAGCAGCTATGCATGTAGAAGGGTTTTTCGAGTGGTTGGGCCAGGCGCTGGGCGCGGTGATCAAGTTCATCGTCGATATCATGAGCGGGCTGTTCAATCTGCTGGCCAATGCCGGCGGCAATTTCATCGATGGGCTGGCGCGCACCTTGGGCATGGACACCTCGCTGGTCAGCATCCTTGCGCTGATCGTCGGGCTGATGCTGCTGTACTCGGCGATCCGGGCGTTCATGCGGGCGTCGATCGTGATGGGCATCATCTGGCTGGTGCTGGGCTTGTGGGTGTTGAGCTGGATCATTCACTGACCCAGGGCCCGCCATCCATGAACCTGTGGGAGCGGATTCACCCGCTCCCACAGTCGCATCAACGGCTACGCACCACCATCTCGCCCTGACTGTCCCCCACTGCCTGCAGGTTCGGCCGGTACATCGACTCCACCTGCGGCGGCGGAATGCGATAGCTGCCCGGCGTTACCGCACGCGCCAGGTACAACAGGTGCGTGGTGCCATAGCTGTCGAGCTTGAGGGCGGCCACATAACGGTCGTCGCGATACTCCTGATGCACCACGCTGGCGTTCTGCATCGATTCGCGCCATTGCTTGACCGCGCTGCTGGCGTTGTCGAGGCTGGCCGCGCTCTGCGCCAGGTTCTGGTTTTCCAGCTCCAGGCCCGCCGGCAGCAGGTCGACCACCAGCGCATCTGGCACCTGGCTCTGGGCCTTGAGCGCCAGGTGCACCAGCACCAGGTCGCCACTGCGCAGGTTGCGCAGGTCCAGGGCCTGGCCGTTCATGCCCAGGTATTCGCGACGGATCTCCATGCCATTGCTGCTGGCCGCAGGTGCCTGGCGCGGATAACCGGACAGGGTCAGTTGCTGGTAGAGGGTCTCGCTGCCCTGGTTCTGGATGCTCAGCGGCGATGCCAGCAACGGGCCTTCGAGCTTCATGCCCGATTCGGCGTTGTTGAACTCGCGAACCTCGCCGGCGCTGTCCAGGCGCGCCTGCCAGTTGCCTTCGGGCTTGCCCAGCAGGCCACGACCGGCGAGGAACAGCGCGTTGCGCTCCTGGGTCGACAGCCAGCGGTTGGAGGCCAGTTCGTCGGACAGCGCAAACAGCCGCTGATCGACCTGGTTGCTGGCCAGGTTGTTCTCCTGCAGCAGGGCCAGGATCAGTGCCTGGTCACGTACGGCGCTGCCGTAGTCGGCCAGCCAACCCTTGCCGCGGCCTATGGAAAGACCTGCCTGCAACGCCTGCTGCGAACGCGGCTTGTCGCCCATCTTGTCCAGTGCCACCGCCAGTTGCACCAGCGGCAGGCCGGAGCGGGCGTCGCTGCGGCGCTCGAACAGGCTGCGCAGCGCACCCAGCGGCGCCTGTTGGCTGCGGGCGAGCACCAGGGCGGCGTAGGCCTGCACGGCGAAGCGGGTGTGCTCGGCGTCCTGGCTGTAGTCGACCTCGATCAGGTTGCGTTCCTGCAGGTAGCGCAGCAGCCGCTCGTTGGCCTTCTTCAAGGCCTCGGCAGGCACGCCGTAGCCTTGCTCACGCGCACGCAGCAGGAAGTCGGTGACATAGGCGGTCAACCAGTACTCTTCCTCGCTGTCCGAACTCCACAGGCCGAAGCTGCCGTTGTAGCGCTGCATGCCCAGCAGGTGCTCGATGCCCATTTCGATCTTGCGCTTGCGCACATCGGCCGGTTCGCCCTTGATACCCAGGCGCTTGAGGCTGTCGGCATCGGCATAGAGCGAGGGATACAGGCCGCTGGTGGTCTGCTCCAGGCATCCGTAGGGGTAGGCTTCCAGAGCGCGGATCTGTTCGGCCAGGTTCAGCGGCGGGCGACTCGACAGCGCCAGGCTAGCCTCAAGGCCTGCCGATTCGAACTCGGCCAGCTCATTCTCTGGCAGGGTCCAAGGCTGGTCCTTGAGCGCCACGCGGTAGTGCTTGAGCATGGCCGGATACGCCGGGCGCACACCCAGGGTCCATTCGCGCTCGAAGCCAGTGGCCGTCTCGCCCGGCAGCTGCAGGCCATCGACACGCACGTGTACCTTGCCCTGCCCCAGGCCACCACGGGCCTGGACCGGGATCATCAACGTGCTGCGCTGGCCCTCGGCGAGGTTGATGTTCTGTTGGGCAGCCCCAGCGAGGTCGAGCTGCCCATCGGTCGTCACCTGCACGTTGAGCTGCTGGGCGCGGCCAGACAGGTTGGCCAGGTCCAGGGCCAGGCGGGTCTGGTCGCCACCGGCAAGGAAGCGCGGCGCCGACAGCTCGGCAATCAGCGGTGCCGCTACGACCGTCTTGCCTTCGGCCATGCCGAAGTGCTCGTCGGTCCAGGCTTGCGCCATCAGGCGCAGTTCGCCGTTGAAGTCAGGAATATCGACCGTGGCCTGGCCTTCGCCTTTCTCATCGAGCGTTACCGGCAAGCTCTGCTGGGCGACGATGGTGACCGTGGTATTCGGGCGCTTGCCGCCCTTGGCCATGGCGGCGTCGCCACCGAAGGCCAGGCTCGCCAGACGCCCCTGGCCGGCTTCGATCAGTTGGCCGTAGATGTCCAACTGGTCGGCGCCGTAGGCCTTGCGACCGAACAGGCTGGCGAAGGGGTCGGGGGTCTTGAAGTCGGTGATGTTGAGGATGCCCACATCCACCGCAGACAACAGCACATGCACCTGTTTCGGCACGCTGCCATCGGCATTGACGGCCTTGAACTTGACGGTCAGGGGCTGCTTGGGACGCATCTTCTCCGGCGCCTGCAGGCTGACCGCCAGCTTGCGCTCGGCACGGTCCAGCGGCAGGTGCAAGACACCGACGGCGCGCTTTGGCGTGGCATTGACCTTGCGCTCACCCGGACGAATCACCAGGGCGCTGATATAGAGGTCGTGACGGGCCCATTTCTTGTCCAGCTCGACCTCGAAGGTCTTGCCCTCGGCAGGTACGTCGATTTCCTGCCACCACAGCGGGCCGTCGCTGGACTCGATCATCAGGTAGCCGCTTCCTGCGGCAGGCGGCGTGACGGTGACCTTGGCGGTAGCACCGTCGGCGTAGGACGGTTTGTCCAGTGCCAGCTTGACCTGGTCCGGGCGTACCGCGCCGCCTTCGGCGTTGTCCTGGGCGCGGTAGCCGGCCCAGAAGCGCTCGCTGGATACCAGCCCAGTCTCGGGGTCTTCGACCTCGACGCGGTATGGACCCCATTCCACCGGGAAGGTCAGCTTGGCGGTGGAACCGGCCTTGATGCTGACGGTTTCTTCGCTCTGGGTGAGGAATTTCTCGTTGTAGTTGTAGCTCCAGCCATCGCTCTGCGAGTAGTTCCAGTAGTAGTCGCGCCGCTCACGGATCAACCGCACCTTGAGGTCGTCGGCGGCGAGCTTGTTGCCGTCGCGATCGGCGACCAGCACCTCGAACTGCACCGGGGCATCGCTGTCGGTCTCTTCGCCATCGAACAGGCCGCGCAAGCCCGGCAAGCGATCGGCCGGCCAGATCGGCTGCTCCAGGCGACGGGTGATCGGTCGACCGCCAGACTCCTGCAAGCTGGCCTGCACGGTCAGTTGCAGCGGCGAGCGGGCCTCGGCCCAGCGGCTCTCGATATCGACAGTGGCCTTGCCGGCCTGGTCGAGGGTGACTTCATCGAGTTCCAGGTCCTGGGTCAGCTCGCTCTCGGTGACCGAGCCGAACTGATAACCCGGCAGCGCCGGCACGGCTTCACGCAGCGGGCGGATGTAGGCCTGGCCGCTCAGGCGGTTGCCGGCGGCAGGCGCGCCATAGAGGTAGCGACCATTGACCTGGATGCGCGCGGTTTCTTCGGGGCTGAGCGGTGTCTTGCTGCCCTTGAGCTCCAGCGCCAGGCGCTCGGGCAGGAAATCTTCGACGAGGAACTCGTAAACCTGCTTGCGGCCGCCGCCCAGGTCGAGCAGCAGCTGCCAACGCCCGGTGGGCGCTTCGCTGGCCAGTTGCAACTGGTACTGGAACAAGCCGTTCTGGTCAGCCTCCCAGACGAACTTGCGGCTGACCTGCTCATCGGGGCGACGCACTTCGACCGTCACCGGCTGGGCCTTGACCGGCTTGCCGTCCTGGTCGCGCAGCAAGCCGTTGAGCAGCACGGTTTCGCCGGGGCGATACAGGTCGCGCGGGCCAAAGATGAAGAACTGCAGCGGGTTGGCCTGGGGGCCGGTGATGTCGAACTCGGCCAGGTCCAGTGCGGCGGTGTTCAGGCGCAGCAGCGTGGTGTGCACGCCCTGGGTGGCGATCAGGGTGTCGGCCTTGGTCGTGATCGGCAACTCGGCATGGCCCTTGCCATCGGTCTTGGCCTGGGCCAGCAGCTTTCCCTTGTCGTCGTGCAGTTCGAGGGTTACGTCACTCAGGGCCTTGCCGCCCTCGAGGGCCTGGGCGAACACGTCGAGGCGGTCGCGGTAGCGGTGGGCGGACACGCCGATATCACTGAGGGTGAACAGGGTCGCCGGTTGCGAATAGTCGTATGTACCGGAGGCGCGCATCACCGCCAGGTAGACGCCCGGTTCCTGCAACGGCTTGATCCCGGCGATCGGCAGCAGCACCGTTTCGCGGGTGTTGCGTGCAGGGTTCAGGTCGAAGCGGCCGCTGTAGACCAGCTCGGCCATGTCCAGGGTTTCCTTGGACTGGTAGTAGTACAGGCTGCTGTTACGGCCCCAGTTGACCAGGAAGGTCGAGAGCATTTCCGGTTTGACCCGGAAGAACTCGACATCGACCTTGTCGACGTTCAGCGCGATCACCGGCAAGCCTTCGGCCAGGCGGGTGGGCAACAAAGAGCCACGGCTGGCAAAGCCGATGGTCGGCTGCATGTCACGGGTTTCCAGGCGGCTGACCGACTCGCCCTGAAGCATCTTGCCGTTGACCGCGAGCAGGCCCTTGTCGACGGTCAGCACCAGCTTGCGCTGCGGCTCGAGGTGGCGCAGGCGCAGTTCCATCTGGTTGTCGGACAGTTCCCAGGCGCCGTCGAGCTTGCCCTTGACGGTATCGACCAGGTGCACCTTGGCGGCGAAGTCCTGATTGGCATCGAGCGGTACCGAGAAGCTGATCGACAGGGTACTGGCACCGTCGAGCTGGACCTCCGAGACGTCCAGCACGTTGAGCTCACGGTCGGCGTAGCGCTTGGCGAGCGCTGCCGGGTCCTCGCGCTTGGCGGGCTTGGCTTCGGCTGGCGCGCTGGCCGCGGGCTTTTCCGCCGGCGCGGGGGCGTCCTTGGAGGAGGAATCACAGGCACTGAGCAGGGCCAGCGCGCAGGCCAGCAACAATCCTTTGTTGAACATGGGAGAGAGGACTCTTCGGCAGCAGGGTGGTGAGGGCAGGAACTATAGCGCAACGTAAGGCAGGCTACCTGCGCTGCAGTGGCAAATGAGACCGCGTTCGCACGGATTGGTTGCCTGGCCGGTACAATGGCCACCAGCCGAAAACCGGGGCCGCCGTGCGCCCCTTCGCAAGCCCGCTCCCACAGGATAAGCGCTCCCGCATGCCCTCACTGCTCACCGACTGGCACCACCGCCTCACCCACCGCAAGGTCTGGGCCCTGGCCGCGCCGATGATCCTTTCGAACATCTCGGTGCCGCTGGTGGCACTGGTCGACAGCACGGTCATCGGCCATCTGCCCCACGCCCACCAGCTCGGTGCCGTCGCCGTCGGCGCCACACTGTTCACCTTCATGGTAGGCCTAATGGGATTCCTGCGCATGGGTTCGACCGGCTTTGCCGCCCAGGCCGCCGGTCGCGCCGACGGCGCCGCGCTGCGCCAGGTGCTGGTACAGGGGTTGCTGCTGGCGCTGGCATTCGCCGTGCTGATCGGCCTGCTTGCCCTGCCATTCAGCCAGTTTGCGCTGCACATGATTCAACCCGGCGAAGCGCTGCACAGCGCCACCGAAGACTTCTTTCATACCCGCCTGCTCGGGCTGCCAGCGGCACTGGCCAGCTATGCCCTGGTCGGCTGGTTCCTCGGCACCCAGAACGCCCGCGCACCGCTGGCGATCCTGCTGACCACCAACCTGCTGAACATCGTCCTCAACCTGTGGTTCGTGCTCGGACTGGACCGGGGCGTACTCGGTTCGGCGCGGGCCTCGGTGATCGCCGAATGGAGCGGGGCGCTGCTGGGCCTTGCCCTGACCCGCCCGGCGCTGCGCGCCTATCCTGGGCGCATCGCCTGGGCCGCGCTGAAACGCTGGCAGGCCTGGCGCCCGCTACTGGCGGTCAACCGCGATATCTTTCTGCGCAGCCTGGCCTTGCAGCTGGTGTTCCTGCTGATCACCGTGCAGGGCGCGCGCCTGGGCGAGGCGACGGTCGCGGCCAACGCGCTGCTGCTCAATGGCCTGCTGCTGACTGCCTATGCCCTGGACGGCCTGGCGCATGCGGTCGAGGCCCTGTGCGGCCACGCCATCGGCGCACGTGAGCGCGACACCCTGCGCCGCTCGCTGGTGGTCGCCTGTGGCTGGTCGCTGATCGTCAGCCTGGTCTTTGCCGGGCTGTTTCTGCTGGGTGGGCACCTGTTCATCGACTTGCAGACCGATATCCAAAGCGTGCGTGACGCGGCCTACCCCTACCTGCCTTACCTGGCGCTGCTGCCATTGGTAGCGGTGTGGAGCTATCTGCTGGATGGCCTGTTCATCGGTGCGACACGTGCCCGCGAAATGCGCAACGCTATGCTGGTATCGGTGGCGATCGCGTTGCCGCTGGCATTGGCCCTCAGAGGATTCGGCAACCATGGACTGTGGCTGGCGTTTCTCGGATTCATGGGATTGCGCGCGGTGACGCTGGGGTGGGTGGGGTGGCGGTTGCAACAGCGGGCAGCATGGATCGGTTGAAGCAGGGCCGCTCCTGCAAACCTTGCAGGAGCGGCCCGCCGATCACGACGACAGGTACGAAGAGCGGGTCAGGCCCAGACGCAGCGCATCCAGGAACTGGGTCCGCTCCCGGGCGGTGATCTTGGCGCTGGCGACTTTATCGCGGTAGTGAGTCATCAACTCCTCCGGCGACAGGTGCACGTAGCGCAGCATGTCCTCGATGGTGTCGTGGGTCTCGATGCCGGCGTGGTACACGCTACCGTCAGCGTTCTGGTAGATGTTCACCGAGTCGGTGTCACCGAACAGGTTGTGCATGTCGCCGAGGATCTCCTGGTAGGCACCGACCAGGAACACACCCAGCAGGTAGTCCTCCCCTTCACGCACCGCATGCACCGGCATGCTGGTTTCGATGCTCTGCTCGTCGACGTACTGGTTGATCTTGCCATCGGAGTCGCAGGTCAGGTCCTGCAGCACCGCGCGGCGCATGGGCTCTTCGTCCAGGCGGTGCAACGGGATGATCGGCAGTACCTGGCCGATGGCCCAGGTGTCCGGCAGGCTCTGGAACACCGAGAAGTTGCAGATGTACTTGTCGGCCAGCTTGTCGTTGAGCTCGTCCAGCACCTGACGGTGCGAACGCTGGCGAGCCTTGAGCGAGTTGTGCAGGCGACGGCACACAGCGAAGTAGCATTGCTCGGCCAGGGCTTTTTCGGAGAGGCTGATCTTGCCGTCGGCATACTGCGCAGCCACGTCACCCATGTAGTGGGTGGCGCGCCAGTAGGTCTCGGTGACCATCTCGATGTCGGTCGGGCCGAGCAAGTCGGCCAGCCACTGCACGGTCTCGGGCAGCGCCTCCTTGTTCTCGATAGTCGGCACTTCGTCGTTGTGGCTTTCGACGTCGGTGACCTGGATCACCAGCATGGCGTGGTGTGCAGTCAGCGAGCGACCGCTCTCCGAGAAGATGTGCGGGTGCGGCAAGCCCTGGGCGTCGCAGAACTCCTTGAGCATCCCCACCACCACGCCGGCATAGTCATCCATGTCGTAGTTGATCGAGCTGGCGTTGCGCGAGTGGGTACCATCGTAGTCGACGCCCAGCCCGCCACCGACGTCGATGTGATCGACCGGCAGGCCCAGGCCGCGCAGTTCGCCGTAATAGCGGATGGCTTCCTTGAAGCCGTGCTGGTAGTCGGCGAGGTTGGCGATCTGCGAGCCCATGTGGAAGTGCAGCAGGCGAATACCCTGGTCGAGCCCGGCATCACGGAAGCGGCTGACCACCGACAGCAATTGCGCAGCCGACAGGCCGAACTTGGATTTCTCGCCCCCGGTGTCGGCCCACTTGCTCGACGCCAGCGACGACAGGCGCACGCGCAGGCCGACCTGTGGCTTGACCTTGAGCTCGGCGGCCTCCTCGATCACCAAAGCGACCTCGGATTCCTTCTCGATGACGATGAACACGTTGTGGCCGAGCTTCTGGCCCATCAGCGCCAGGCGGATGAACTCGCGGTCCTTGTAGCCGTTGCAAACGATGGTGCCGCCCTTGGGCGCCAGCGCCAGCACGGCCAGCAGCTCGGGCTTGGAGCCGGCTTCGAGGCCAATGGAGACGTTTTGCGTGGCGATGATGTTCTCGACCACCGCTTCCTGCTGGTTGACCTTGATCGGATAAAGGGCCGTGTACTGGCTCTGGTACTCCAGGCGCGCGATGTTGGCGTCGAAGGCACCGGTCAGTTGGCGTACGCGGTCCTGCAGGATGTCCGGGAAGCGGACCAGCAGGGGCAGCGACAGGCCACTCTGGCGCAGCTCGTCGACCTGCTCGAAGAGATCGATCGGCGCGCTGTCGGGGCCGTTGGGGCGTACTTCGACACGCCCGGCTTCATTGATGGCGAAATAACCAGCGCCCCAATGGCGGATACCATAAACACTGCGGCTGTCGGCCACGGTCCATTGGCTGCCATCGTCCTTGCGTGTGCGTCGTACGGACATTCAAGTCCCCTATAGATAAAGTCAAGACACTGCCCCGCGATGGGTGCGGGCGCAGTGTAGAAGCTGAAAATGACGATTCGTCCGTCTTCGGGGGTAGACCCCGGCAACGGAAACGAGTTTAGAAAGCACTGGGCAAAAAATCCTGCGGGCTGGCTCAGCCGCCGGACTTCTTCGCCTTGAAGCCCTGCTTGATCAGTTCGGCGAGCAACAGCTCGACGTGATCACCCTGGATCTCGATGACGCCGTCTTTGAGGGCGCCACCGGTACCGCATCGACGTTTGAGCGTGCTGGCGAGATCCTTGAGCTGCTCGAGCGGCAGCGGGACGCCGGTAATGGTAGTGACGGTCTTGCCGCCACGCCCTTTGCTTTCACGACGTACCCGGGCGATGCCATCGCCTTCGGGGATGAGTTGCTGCTTGCAGACACACGCGTCCACCGGCTTGCTGCAGTCGGGGCAGTGCCGACCAGCGTCGGTGGAAAACACGAGACCGCCGAGGGCGGAGAAGGAAGAAGCTTTCTTGGCCACTTTTGTTCCTCTTGCTGAGGACAAAAACTGGTCGGACCAAAGGGGGACTGGACCGACCGCGAAGCCCCACTCTGGCAGGGGCGGCGCTACTGTCGCAGGTGTTGCGACAGCCCGAAAAGGGCGCGCAGTGTAACGATAAATCCTTGGCTTGCTAAGTACTGGATTGCGGCATTTTGCGAATGTTTTGCGACGTGGGGGAGCGCTGGCTGCTACAAGCTCGCCTTGTAGCGCTGCAACGCCGCCAGCGAGTCCGGACAGAAGTCTTTCTCCCGGCTCTCGGCCTCTGCCTGCTCCACAGTGACGAAGCGCGCCTCGATGACCTCTTCAGGCTGCAACCGCAGCGGCGCATCGGACACCGCCGAGAACACCGCGCACCACAGCCGATTACCCGGCTGGTCGAAGTAGAACTTCTCGTGAAAGCGCAACGTCACGCCGGCAATGCCCAGTTCCTCTTCCAGCTCGCGGGCCGCAGACTCGGCGTACTCCTCATGTGCTCCGACCATGCCACCGGCCGCCACATCCCAGTACCCGGGATACAACGCCTTGCTCAAGGTGCGCCGGTGCACGCACAGCTCGCCCTGGCTATTGAACAGCAGAATGAAAGTGCAGCGCCCGATCAGCCCACGCTCGCGCAACTCGGCCCGCGCCAGTGCGCCCAGGTACTGGTCGTGCTCGTCCACCCAGGCCACCAGCTCGGCATCGGAGGCCGCGCGGTGCGCGACCTCGGCGGGATTGATGGTCATCCTTGCGAGAGCAACTGACGCAGGTCGATGACTGCGGCGTTGGCCCGGGAGATGTAGTTGGCCATTACCAGCGAGTGGTTGGCCCACATGCCGAAGCCACTGCCGTTGAGTACCATCGGGCTCCACAGCGGCTCCTGCGAAGCTTCCAGCTCACGAATGATCTGACGCACGCTGACGGTGGCGTTCTTCTTGGCCAGTACGTCGGCGAAGTCGACCTCGATGGCGCGCAGCAGATGCGACAGCGCCCAGGCCTGGCCGCGGGCTTCGTAGAAGACGTTGTCGATCTGCAGCCATGGCGTCTCGACGATTTCCTCGTCGACCTGCGGTGCCTGGCCGGCCTGGACGGTTTCGGTCTTCAGGTTGCTGTTGAGCTTGACCCGCCCCACGCTCGCCGACAGACGCTGGGACAACGAGCCCAGACGCGTGGCAACGTCGCCCAGCCAGTTGTTCAGGTTGTCGGCGCGGGTGTAGAAGATCGCGCCCTGGTCGCCAGCGGCCAGGCGCACCTGATAGCGGTTGAGCGACTTGATACCTTCCTCGAACTCCGACTCGCTGGACGGCAGGATCCAGCTCTTGTTGTCGAAGTTGAAGCGCGGCTCGGCCTTGGCCAGGTCGGCGTCTTCGGTCGATTGCGACTGCGAGCGAGCAAAGTCCTTGCGCAGCGCACGCGACAGGTCGCGCACCTGGACCAGCACGCCATATTCCCAGCTCGGCATGTTGTCCATCCACAACCCCGGCGGGAAGCGGTCGTTGGAGATATAACCGCCCGGCTTGTCGAGCAGGGTGCCGGCAACGTTCTTGAGGGTTTCGATGGTGGTATAGCCAACCACCATCTGCTGGCCGTTACGCTCGGCCGCAGCCTGGGCGTTCTGTTGCACCGGGAACAGGTCGGGCTCTTCGCTCCAGTACCAGCCAAGGCCGATGCACACCAGCAGGTACAGGCCGATCAGAGTGCCCAGGGCGCGGCTCCAGAGGCCGCCGAGGTAGCTACGGGTGGCGGCGCCACGGCCATCGGCGCGCTCAGGGCGCTCGGCCTTGGCCTCACGGTTTTTCCAGTCCAGCATGGCGTTGTCCTTAATCAATCATGACGGTTCAGGGGCTTGGACCACAGGCCTCGGCCAGGGTGCCACGGCAAGCCCGCGTCCCAGCACTATAAAGCAGACGCCGCCATACGCATAAGCGACCAATGGGTCGGAAACTGAATAATCGGGCCTGAACGCTTTGTTGATTCACAGCACTCGCGAGCAGGAAAAGACCTGCTAGCATAGAGCCATCATTGAACCTGCACCCTCCTCCAACAAGCAGTCAGGACATGACCCAGCCAGCCGAGCCCAGCCACGAGCGCTTGAAGCAGCATTTCGCCCAGCGGGTCATCCATCAGGCCCGACAGATCCTCGAGATCTGGCAGCGCCTGCAGCGTGGCGAGTGGTCGAGCGCAGGGCTGGGCGAGCTGAGCGACGCCAATCTGCGCCTGCAACGCTACGCCGACCGTTCCGAACAGCCCGAGCACGGCAGCCTGTCGACGGCCATCGAGCAGACGCTGAGGGCCATCGAAGCGAACAGCACGCGGCTCAATTCAGAACTGATCGGCGAGCTCAATCGCCTGATGCAACGCTTGTCGCGCACCGGCCTGCGCAAGGGCGACCAGCTCGATCATGTGCCCCTGCCGCCCTTGCGCAAGCCGGTGTACATCCTGCTGCAGGACCATGACCGCGCCGAACGCCTGGCGCAACAGCTGGAGTTTTTCGGATTGGGTGTGCAGGCATTGGGCAACGCCGATGCCTTTCGTGCCTCGATGAGCGAACGCCTGCCTTCGGCCATCGTCATGGATGTCGATTTCAGTGGCCCCGGCCAGGGCCTCAAACTGGCCGCCGAAGCCCAGCAAAGGCTGGAGCTGCACATTCCGCTGCTGTTCTTCAGCCTCCACGAGACCGACACCCCGACCCGCCTGGCCGCCGTGCGCGCCGGCGGCCAGGAGTTCCTCACCGGCACCCTGGAAGCGTCCAGCCTGCTGGAGAAGGTCGAACTGCTGACCAGCGCCGCCCAATACGACCCGTTCCGGGTGCTGATCATCGATGACTCGCGCGCCCAGGCCATGCACACCGAGCGCCTGCTCAACGGCGCCGGCATCATCACCCGCACGCTCACCGAGCCGATCCGCACCATGGCCGAGCTCGCTGACTTCCAGCCCGACCTGATCATCCTCGACATGTACATGCCCGACTGCACCGGTACCGAACTGGCCAAGGTGATCCGCCACAACGACCGTTATGTCAGCGTACCGATCATCTACCTGTCGGCCGAGGACGACCTGGACAAGCAGCTCGACGCCATGAGCGAAGGTGGCGACGACTTCCTCACCAAGCCGATCCGCGCCCGCCATCTGGTGACCACCGTGCGCAACCGCGCCGCCCGCGCCCGTCATCTCAAGGCGCGCATGGTGCGCGACAGCCTGACCGGGCTGTACAACCATACCCACATCCTGCAACTGCTCGAAGACTGCAGTTTCCGCGCCCGCCGCGAGGAACACCCACTGAGCTTCGCCATGCTCGACATCGACCATTTCAAGAAGATCAACGACCGCCATGGCCATCCGATGGGCGACCGGGTGATCAAGAGCCTGGCGCTGTTCCTCAAGCAGCGCCTGCGCAAGACCGATTTCATCGGTCGCTATGGCGGTGAGGAATTCGCCATCGTCATGCCCAACACCGGGCTGGAAGCTGCGTACAAGGTGCTCGACGAGATCCGCCAGCGCTTTGCCGAAATCCACTATCCCGCCCAGCCGAACGACCTGCAGTGCACCTTCAGCGCCGGGGTGGTGCAACTCGATGACACGCTGGACGCGCTGACCATGGCCAGCGCGGCGGATGAGGCGCTGTACCGGGCCAAGCACGCGGGGCGCAATTGCGTGGTGAGGGTCGAGCCCTAGACTGGCACTCTGCCACTTTTTTATGGCGCCACCCCGTCATCGTCATCACCCGGTCACAAAATCGCAATAACTTCAGGCACCTACCTCTCCATTCCCGCAGGAAGTTCGCGGCTATGCGCCTGAAGTGGCTGACCAATTTCAACACCCTCTTGCTGGTGACCGTATGCTTCGCCCTGGGCGCAACCCTGTGGTGGTCGCAACGTGCACTCGAGCGTCCCTACCAGATGATGGAGCGCTACCTGGGGCTGTCCCAGCAGTTCCAGAACGAGGCCGCCGGCAACATCCAGGCCTACCTGGCCAGCGGCGACGCCCTGCGCCACGCCTCGGCCATGGAGGCCAACAAGCAGCTGCACAGCGCCCTTGGAGAATGGCCAGACGCACTGGCCGCCAAGCTGCGCCCGAGTCTGGACAACCTGCAGGGTTTCACCGCCGACGAATTGCTGGCTGCCGGCAAGCTGGCCGGTGATCCGCAGGCACTGCTGCTGCAAGCCGAGCGCGAGCTGGGCGCCAACCTTGAGCAACTGGCCGGTTATGCCCGCGACAGCGGCAGCGCCGAGGCGGGTCGCTACCTGGCCCCGCTGATGGACGCCTCGCTGCACCTGGGCCGCCTGGCACTGGCCCGCGACAAGCTGGTCAGCAGCGGTCGCGCGGAACTGGCCGACGAAGTGGAGCGTGAACTGCAACAGATCCGCGCCCAGGCGCAAATCATCGACAGCCTGCCGTTGCTGGGGGTGACCCGCGCGGCCGAATCCAACGCCGACGACTTCGCCGCGATGATGGGCCTGCAAAGCCAGGGCAGCGAGCAGAAGGAGGACGTTGCCGTGAGCCTCAAGCGTGAATTGCAGAGCTTGCTCGGTCGCTATCCGGCCGAACTGCAGCGCACCCGTGAACAGATCGAGCGTCGTGCCGCACTGGCCGCCAGCACCAGCGAGCGCCTCGAAGCTGTGCGAAAGGCCATCGCCGGACTGGAACCAGAGGTGCGTGGTCAGCACGCGAAGATCGCTGGCGAGGTCCGGGTCATCCAGGGCCTGATGATCGGCCTGATCCTGCTGATCGCCCTGCTCATCGACACCTTGCAGCGCCGCCTGACACGCACCCTCACCAGCCTTGCGCCGGCCCTGTCGCGCTGGGCCGAGGGCGATTTTGCCCAGCCGGTCGCCCTTGGCAAGACCAACCTCGAACTGCACGACATCCAGGAGTCGCTCAACCGCTTGCGCCAGTACCTGGTGACTCTGGTCGGCACCATCCGCCACAACGCCGAGCAGGTCGCGGGCAGCAGCCACGCCCTGGCCGGCATGAGCAGCGCGCTGCATGACGGTGCCGAACGCCAGGCAGGCGATACCGCACAGATCCGCGATGCCCTGGGCGAGCTCGAAGCGACCATCCAGCAGGTGGCCGGCGATGCCAGTTCGGCCGCCGATGCCAGCCGCGACGCCGGGCGCGCCGTGGAGCACGGCCAGGCGGTGATCGGCCACAGCCTCTCCGGCCTGCGAGCACTGGTCGATGAGGTGCAGGGCAATGCGCAGTTGATCGAACAACTGGCCGAGGAGTCGGCGACCATCGGTGGCGTGCTGACGGTGATTCGCTCGATCGCCGAGCAGACCAACCTGCTGGCCCTCAACGCAGCGATCGAGGCGGCCCGTGCCGGGGAAATGGGCCGCGGCTTTGCCGTGGTGGCCGACGAAGTGCGTTCGCTGGCCCAGCGCACCACCGGCGCCACCGGCGAGATCCAGACGCTGATCGACCGCCTGCAGCAGGCGGCGCGCGAATCGGTGAATGGCATGCGCACCCAGCTCGAACACGCCGAGGCCACCGCCAGCCAGGCCCAGGCGGCGGATGGGGCGCTGGATGAGATTGTCAGCGCGATTCGCACCATCTCCGATACAGCGGTGAGGATTGCCGACGTCACCGCACAGCAGAGCGGTGCAGTGAGCGAGATCCGCGACCACAGCGAGCGGATCCATGCGCTCGGTGAAGACAACCTGCAACGCATCGGCGAAGGGCGCGAGCAGGGTGAGCAGTTGCTGCAACTGGGGGGTGAGCTGAATACCGCGGTGGGGGCTTTCAGGGTGTGATCGGCAGGCCTGGCCCCTTCGCGGGCAAGTCGCAGCGGCGAACCACCGCTCCCACAGGAACCGCGCCAGCAGGAGGTTTCCTCGCCGCTACCCAGTGGGAGCGGGCTTGCCCGCGAAGGGGCCAGGCCTGCAAGCAGCCGAACCTGCGACCACCTGTCATCCCCGCCTCCAGCCAACTCCGTTATCATGCCGGGCACGTTCCGCCTCGCGAGTCCGCCATGCGCCGCCTGTTCCTCCTGCTGTTCCTGCTGCTGGCCAGCCCCACGTTCGCCTCGGGCCTGCTCGACAACCGTCCCAGCGCCACCCTCGGCGCCGCCTCGCTGTCCAACAGCGCCGACTTCCTGCCGGTCCACGAAGCCTTCAAGCTCGACCTGATCAGCGCCGATGCCCAGTCGATCAAGCTGCGCTTCGTCGCCACCGAGGGCTACTACCTCTATCGCCATCGCTTCCAGTTTCGCAGCGAGCCGCCCGACATCGCCCTCGGCAGCGCACGGATTCCCCAAGGCGAAGCCAAGCACGACGAGTTCTTCGGCGATGTCGAGGTCTACCATGGCATCGTCGACATCGAGGTACCGCGCACCGACTCGCGGGCCTTCACCTTGCTGGTCGGCTACCAGGGCTGCGCCGACAAGGGGTTGTGCTATCCGCCGGAAACCGCACGACTGTCGATTCCCGGCGAAGGCAGCACCTTGCCTACCACCACGGCCGAGGGCTGGAGCTGGCAGACCTTGCTGCTGTTCTTCCTCGCCGGTCTGGGCCTGACCTTCACCCCCTGCGTGCTGCCGATGCTGCCGATTCTCTCGGGTGTGGTGCTGCGCGGCCAGGTGGGTGGCTGGCGCGGCTTCAGCCTGTCACTGGCCTACGTGCTGCCGATGGCTGCCAGCTTTGCCGCGCTCGGTGCGCTGATGGGCCTGTTCGGTGCCAGCCTCAACCTGCAGGCACGTCTGCAGTCGGCCTGGGTACTGGTGCCCTTCGCCCTGTTCTTCGTGGTGTTCGCCCTGGCGATGTTCGGGCTGTTCGAACTCAAGCTGCCGCACGCCCTGAGCCAACGCCTGGACCGCGTCGCGAGCAATACCCGCGGCGGTTCGCTGCTGGGTGCTGCAGTGCTGGGCGTGCTTTCCAGCCTGCTGGTCTCGCCCTGCGTGTCGGCACCACTGGCCGGTGCCCTGCTCTATATCAGCGCCAGCGGCGATGCCCTGGGCGGGGCACTGAAGCTGTTCGCGCTCGGATTGGGCATGGGCGCGCCACTGCTGCTGGTGGCGACCGGCGGTGCCGCCTGGCTGCCCAAGAGCGGGGCGTGGATGAACACGGTGAAGAACGTGATCGGGGTCCTGCTGCTGGGCGTGGCGCTTGGTTTGCTCAGCCGCGTGTTGCCGGGGCCGGTGACCTTGCTGCTGATCGGCCTGTTGTCGGCAGGCGTGGCGCTGTTCCTCGGCGCGCTGGAGTTCGTGGTCAAGACCCCACGTCAACGCCTGGCCCAGTTGCTGGGGCTGCTCTGCCTGGTCTATGCACTGGCGTGCTGGTACGGCGCACTCGCGGGTCAGGGCGATCCTTTGCGTCCATTGCCCGGCCCCGGCGTCAGCACCTCGCCCCCCGCCGCCCCCCAGGCAGATGCGTGGCAAACCCTCACCACCCCTGCCGCCCTGGACGCCGCATTGGCCCAGGCCAAGGCCGCAGGCCAGCCGGTGCTGCTGGATTGGTACGCCGACTGGTGCATCAGTTGCAAGGTGATCGAACATGAAGTACTCAACGCGCCACAGGTGCAGGCCCAGCTGAACGGCTTCAAGCTGCTGCGGTTCGACCTGACCGAGAGCAACGCCGAACAGCGCGTGATGCTCGACCGCTACAAGCTGTTCGGCCCACCCGCCTTGTTGTTTTTTGCCGCAAACGGCAGCGAAATGACCACTGATCGGGTGGTAGGCGAGGTGAACGCCGACGAATTTGCGAAAATTCTCACCGGCACGCGTAGCAAACTCGGTCTATAACTTCCCGCGCACCGGTAACTTTCTCCAACGAAGTGACCAGAGCTGATCATCTGGTCACATACTTTGCGCGAATCTCGGTCATCGTGCTGGCTATTGCAGGGAACTGGACACTCGCTAGTCTCTTGCGGCATAGTCGCCGCGCTATGTCGAATTGCCCTACAAAACCAAGGAAACCGCAGATGGCCACCCTACTGGTGCTGCACGGCCCCAACCTCAACCTGCTCGGTACCCGCGAGCCGGGAGTCTACGGCGCCGTCACCCTCGCCCAGATCAACCAGGACCTCGAGCAGCGCGCACGCGCCGCCGGCCACCACCTGCAGTACCTGCAGAGCAATGCCGAGTACGAACTGATCGACCGTATCCATGCCGCGCGCAACGAAGGCGTGGACTTCATCCTGATCAACCCGGCCGCTTTCACCCACACCAGCGTCGCATTACGTGACGCATTGCTCGCTGTGAGCATCCCATTCATCGAAGTGCACCTCTCCAACGTGCACAAGCGTGAACCGTTCCGTCATCACTCCTACTTCTCCGATGTGGCAGTGGGCGTGATCTGCGGCCTGGGCGCCAGCGGTTACCGGCTAGCCCTGGAGTCTGCTCTGGAACACCTGGCTGCCAACGCACAGCCCTGATGACGCAAAGCCCAGGCCTACATGCCTGGGCTTCGAAACACTACGAAGAAACGTTTTCGACACGTTTTGATAATTAAGTCCCCGACCGAACCTTGGGAGTTGCTGATTAATGGATATCCGTAAAGTCAAAAAGCTGATCGAACTGCTGGAAGAGTCCGGCATCGACGAACTGGAGATCAAGGAAGGCGAAGAGTCCGTTCGCATCAGCCGTAACAGCAAACAACCTGCCGGCGCCCAGTACTTCGCACCCCCAGCGCAATTTGCCGCTCCAGCCCCTGCCGCCGCAGCCCCCGTGGCCGCCGCCCCGGCTGCCGAAGCCGCTGCAGCACCTGCCCTCAAAGGCACCGTGATCCGCTCGCCGATGGTCGGTACCTTCTACCGCAAGCCTTCGCCAACCTCGCCGAACTTCGCTGAAGTCGGTCAGTCGGTGAAGAAAGGCGACACCCTGTGCATCGTCGAAGCCATGAAGATGATGAACCACATCGAAGCCGATATCGGCGGTGTCATCGACGCCATCCTGGTGGAAGACGGTCAGCCGGTTGAGTTCGACCAGCCGCTGTTCACCATCGTTTGAATCGCGGAGAGCCAACGATGTCTGGGAAGCTCGAAAAAGTCCTGATCGCCAACCGCGGGGAAATTGCCCTGCGGATCCTGCGTGCCTGCAAAGAGCTGGGCATCAAGACCGTCGCGGTCCACTCCACCGCTGACCGCGAACTGATGCACCTGGGCCTGGCAGACGAATCGGTCTGCATCGGCCCTGCATCGTCGAAAGAATCCTACCTGCACATCCCGGCGATCATCGCTGCCGCCGAAGTGACTGGCGCCACCGCCATCCACCCGGGCTACGGCTTCCTCGCCGAGAACGCCGACTTCGCCGAGCAGGTGGAGAAATCCGGTTTCGCCTTCATCGGCCCCAAAGCCGACACCATCCGCCTGATGGGCGACAAGGTTTCGGCCAAGGATGCGATGATCAAGTCGGGCGTCCCGACCGTGCCGGGCTCCGACGGCCCACTGCCGGAAGACGAAGAAACTGCACTGGCCATCGCCCGTGAAGTCGGCTATCCGGTGATCATCAAGGCCGCCGGTGGCGGTGGTGGTCGCGGCATGCGCGTGGTGCACAAGGAAGAAGACCTGATCGCGTCGGCCAAGCTGACCCGTACCGAAGCCGGTGCGGCGTTCGGCAACCCGATGGTCTACCTGGAAAAGTTCCTCACCAACCCACGTCACGTGGAAGTTCAGGTACTGTCCGATGGCCAGGGCAACGCCGTGCACCTGGGCGACCGCGACTGCTCGCTGCAGCGCCGTCACCAGAAGGTACTGGAAGAAGCGCCGGCCCCCGGTATCGACGAGAAGGCCCGCCAGGAAGTCTTCAAGCGTTGCGTCGATGCGTGCATCGAGATCGGCTACCGCGGTGCAGGTACTTTCGAGTTCCTGTACGAGAATGGTCGCTTCTACTTCATCGAGATGAACACCCGCGTCCAGGTCGAGCACCCGGTTTCGGAGATGGTCACCGGCATCGACATCGTCAAGGAGATGCTCAGCATCGCCGCTGGCAACAAGCTGTCGTTCCGCCAGGAAGACGTGGTGATCCGCGGTCACTCGCTGGAGTGCCGGATCAACGCCGAAGACCCGAAGAAGTTCATTCCGAGCCCAGGCACCGTCAAGCACTTCCATGCCCCGGGTGGCAATGGCGTGCGGGTCGATTCGCACCTGTACAGCGGCTATTCGGTTCCGCCGAACTACGACTCGCTGATCGGCAAGCTGATCACCTACGGCAAGGACCGCGACGAAGCCATGGCGCGCATGCGCAATGCCCTGGACGAGATCGTTGTCGACGGTATCAAGACCAACATCCCGCTGCACCGCGACCTGGTGCGTGATGAAGGTTTCTGCAAAGGCGGCGTCAACATCCACTACCTCGAGCACAAACTGGCCAACCAGGAGTGATCGCTTGTTGAGGTAGCACGCCCGGCAACCGCTGCGATGCCAGCCATTGGCCTTTCAGAAAAGCCGGGGATGCCACAAAAAAACCGATGCCAGAATCTGGCATCGGTTTTTTTTTGCACCTGCGCAGAATCGAGCAGGTCACCCTGGCTCGCATGCGCGCGGTATCTGGTTGTCAGATGCTCACCACGGAGATCGCCTGCAAGGCAAGGTCGTCCGGGGCCGGCGCCAATCCGGCAGCATCTTCCACGACTCCGCTTGGCCGCTCATACAGCGGGCGGGCCCGAAAACGGCTTTGGAATCTGTGGGCGCGAGCGGGCACCCCCTTCAACCGGAAATTAGCCTGCTTCATGATCGGCGTCAGCACTTGCTCGACCACGCTCATAGGCGTCCGGTAAACACGCGTAACCCCGCTCCCCAGGTTCAGCGTCATGCCATAGCTACCGCCAAAACACGACGAGAACGACCAGTGCTGCCAACTTGCCTGGATTCCCTGGCGCCTGAGCAACGCCCGCACGACGCCGCCGATATCCGTACCGCCCAGCCAGTCGCCACCGGCCATGACTGCCCTGACGCCCGCGCCATCCTGCGCAGCGCCGATTTGCGTCAGCACTTGCCGCAGTGCAGGCTCGATCAGGCTACGGACATTGTGGTCGATATGCAGTACCGCACCTGCACGTGTTGCTGGGTTGTACAAGGATACCGCCACACAGGACTGTGCATTGACGGTATACAGGTAGTCATCCGCCGCCCCCACGTATCGCGCCACAACGGCTTCTCCCTGCAGAGCGCCACGCATCTCCGATGGCGCACCCTCGCCATTGGTAATCTGCCTTACCTGCGTCAGGGTTCCAGCATCCTGCACATGATTGCCGCCGCGAAGGCCAGTGCTGTTGGCAACCCATCGGCCATCTTCATGCAATCGTACTGCAGGGCGATGGTAGCTCTGCGGGCGATTGGCCTTGAACACCCGTAACGTAGCCTGCTCGACATCGTGTGTGACCTTGTAGTAACGACCGCCCGAGTGGATGAAATGTTCTGCATTGGCAGCGTCCTCGGCGCCGCTGCGGTAGGTGCCCTTCCAGATACCGTCCTCCGTCACCTTGTGCAGATCGCCAGGCTTGCTCTTGACTGCCCAGGACTTGTCGAACTGCAGGGAGGGGGTTCGTGTCGCACCCGTCACCTGAGGGCGGCGAACAACTGCCTGGCGCAAGGGCGCAAGCGCTGACTTGAGCATTCCCAGGCTCACTCCCGGCACACTCAACACCGCCCCCAACAAACTCCACGACGCTTCCAGCCAGTTCTGCAGGGCCACCGCGGTTTCCCATCGGGTGTGGGCGACGACGGCCTTCTTCAAAGCGGAGGCGGTCATGAAGGCACCAAACGCTATGGCGAACGGTGGATACACCAGCAATGGCAGTGCGCTGAACAAAACGCCTTTGAACACCTGAGCGCGAATGACCTCGGCTTTGCCAAGGGTCGCATCTTCGACATCGGCGAGCGCATGCTCGATGAACACGTTGTACTCCCCGGCCAACGTCACCACCTGGTTGAGCCCACGCAAGGAGTCACGATGACTGTCCCCACTGGCCAACCTCTTCAGGCGCGTGCTGACCTTGGCTCTGGAGGTCAACGTAACGCGGTCGAGCAGATAATCGTAGAGCACACCCGTACCTGTAGCATTCAGGGATTGATAGGGGCGCAGCAGAACACCATCCGGGGCGTCTGGGGTATACAGCCAGTCAGTCGCCACTTCGCCTGTCAAATCCCGTAGAACATAGACGCCCAGTACGAAACAGCCGTCGATCGACAAACGAAACACCGCCGAACTTTCGACCACTGTTTCCGACTCACTGACGATGTCGGGCTGGCTCAACGTCCTCCCCAGCGCCGTCACAAGTGCAATCAGTTTCGTATAGGTCGCTTGATCGAGTTCAGCCTTGATACTGGCCAGGCGCAAATCGCGATCCATCGCCGAGATCAGCGCACGACCGAACATCCGCCGGCGCGCCGCATAGTCCGCCGAGGACTCGTCCAGATAGTGTTCGCGTATGTGTGTGATGTACCTCTCGCCAATGTAAGCGCGACGTGCATAGCGCGTGAAATCGTGGCTGCGCAAGGCGCTCAGGTCCTGGCCAACCAGAGAGCGCACGCCCTTTTGGGGGTTGTCCAGGCCAGCATTGTCGTCATATCCATAGCAGACCAGATCGACCAGGTTCATCGTCAGCGGCGTATCCGTGTCTGTGGACGGCAGATCGAACAGAATAGACTCCGGGTCGACCTGTTCGGTGATGCCCTTGTCGGCCAGGTAAGGCTTGATGGCAGTCTCGACGCTACGCCGGGCGAACGCGTGAAAACCTTCATAATCCTGCATCGACGCGGCAAACACGTGCTCAGCTTGCAAGGCCACCTGCTTTTCCAGGTTGATCAAGCGCTTATGGCCAATGCTCAGGTTAAGTGCGTAATACGGTGCAATTGAGGCCTCGATCTCATCCTCGAGCTTTTTATTGCTCAAGCGCACCCGCTCGGCCAGGCATGCCTCGTAACCCGTCAGGGCTCGCCTGCGATCCAGGCTCAGGGACCACTCGGAAGGTTTTTCCACGATGCTCAGGATGGTTGCGCTTACCGTGGCTCGTTGATCGAAGGGAACCTGGCTCAACAGATAATGACGACCCGTTTCCTCCGCCAACCACCCCCCTATTTCACTGTTGAGCGCACGCTGCGATACCAGCTCTATCCACTCCTGGCCATCTGGTTTACCAGGGGCATACAGCACAAAGGCGTCATCTGCTAAAGCGAACAGCAACAAGTCACTGCAGTCTGCGCCCGCCCACAATTGCAGAGGACATATCTCTGCGCCTGGCGGCTCCTGGGCGAGCAATGCCACGACCTGATCATGACGCGCGTCCGACAGGTGCCCTTTCTTGCTGGCAATCAGCAGGCTATAGCGCAATTGCATGTCATGGAGTTCTAGCTGCGCCAACCCGACTTCAGCGTCCTGATGCCGTTGCTTGAGGGTCGTCAGGTAGCTGTGCGGTGCATCGAGCTCGCTCAACAAGACCTGCAGTTGCTCAGCGGAAGGTGGCTTGCAATGCAGTAACGGCATGCTCACCTGCAGCGGCTTGTATACCTGTGTCACGTCAATGGCGCCTTCCATCACCAGTTCGGTAAGCGTCTGCGTCCTGACGCTCCCATTTTCCTCGGCTGACGGTTCGCATTTGACGGTGATGAGGTCGGCAGACAGTGGCAGGTCGAAATGCTCGCGCAGATAGGCGCTCGCCAGGCTGCCCGCATGCTCATTCAACGAGCGCGCACTGCCAAGCAAGCTATCGAGCGTTGATTGTGCTCCGTCACAAGCGCCCTGAGCAGCACTCAGCGTCGCGACATCCTCGGCATTCAAGTTGCGGTACCACTCCGGCAGATGCTTGCGCACAAGCCTGTCGATCACTTGCTTCTCATCGTCATCGGCGAGGAGCAACAGCGCAGGCTGCGCATACCAGTCCCGCTCCTGCTCGCGAATCAACGCCCGCACCTGGACGCTGGTCATTCCGGCAACCTGTGGCGCGCCGAGCGCGGCTTCAAGATCAAGGCAGTGCTGCTCGCAACGTTGGCTGATTCGCTTCTGGTACTCGAGCACATCACTCAAGCCCTGGGGCTTCGCCTCCCAGTGGCGGGTGAGGTAATCCCGGTAGGTTTCAACCATGCGCCCACCGATGCCCTCCACCAGTTGTTCGACCTGCTGGCGCCGTTCCAGCGGCACTTCACGCGTCTCCCCGTCGCTGATGCGATAGATGGCATGTTCTGCTTCGTCATAGACCACCGGCTGCTGGGTGGCCAGGCGCTGCAAGGCAGCATCCAGCAGGTCCTGGATGAAATTCGGGTCGATATCTTCGGCGTAGTAGGTGCGCAGTTGCACAAGCGCGTCGCTTTCGATTGCCTCGATAAAGCTCAGTTGGGAGTTGCGTCGTTGCTCGAAGGCCGCACTCCAGCGCCCGAGTCGCTCGATGATGGAGTGGGCCGACGAATCGTCAATGGGGGAATGGGTAGCGGGCTGATCGTTCATGACGCTATACCTCGTAGGCTTGGGGGCCCGAATTCTAGGTAGCGCCGCGGCACGACCAGCGGTAGTTATTTGTTCGACGGATCATCCTGCGGCCTGTCCGTACGGGACGCGCTCGCGTAAAATGCTCGATTTGGCAGTCGTAGGCTGCCTCTTCGATCACACCGAACCACATTTAAGGTGCCCGCCATGCCCTGGCTGCAAGTACGTCTGGCCATCAGCCCGGAACAAGCCGAAACCTACGAAGACGCCCTGCTCGAAGTCGGCGCCGTCTCGGTCACGTTCATGGATGCCGAAGACCAGCCGATCTTCGAACCGGACCTCAACACCACCCCACTGTGGTCGCACACGCATCTACTGGCCTTGTTCGAAGCCGATGCCGAGCCCGAAGCGGTATTCGCCCACCTGCAGCTGCTGACCGGTGCAGCGCTCCCCGAGCACCAGGCCGAGGTCATCGAGGACCAGGACTGGGAACGCAGCTGGATGGACGGTTTCCAACCGATGCGTTTCGGCCAACGCCTGTGGATCGTGCCGAGCTGGCATGAGGCCCCGGAGAAAGACGCCGTCAACCTGCTGCTCGACCCGGGCCTGGCCTTCGGCACCGGCACCCATCCGACCACCGCTCTGTGCCTGGAATGGCTCGACGGCCAGTCGCTCGCAGGCACCCAGGTGCTCGACTTTGGCTGCGGCTCGGGCATCCTGGCCATTGCCGCCCTGCTGCTGGGCGCCCGCGAAGCGGTGGGGACCGACATCGACGTGCAGGCCATCGAAGCCTCGCGTGACAACGCCCAGCGCAACGGCATCGCCGACGAGAAGCTGGCGCTGTACCTGCCCGAGCACATGCCGGCGATGCAAGCCGATGTGCTGGTCGCCAACATCCTGGCCGGCCCGCTGGTCTCATTGGCCCCGCAGTTGTCCGGCCTGGTACGCCCTGGTGGCCTGCTGGCGCTGTCGGGCATTCTCGCCGAGCAGGGCGAGGAAGTGGCTGCTGCCTACGCCGCCGACTTCGACCTCGACCCGATTGTCGTGCGCGATGGCTGGGTGCGTATCAGCGGCCGTCGTCGCTAGGCTACAGTTCGTGAAGCACCAGACTCCAACCCTGCACAACGCCCGGATCGCCGCATGACCGACAGTTTCGTCACCCAGTGCCCGCATTGCCAGACGCGTTTTCGCGTCACGTATCACCAGTTGAGCGTGGCCCGTGGGGTGGTGCGCTGTGGCCAGTGCCTGCAGGTGTTCAATGCCGCCCGGCAGTTGCTCGAGCAAAGCCAGGAGGTTGCGCCGCCGGTCGCCACGGTACCGGTGGCGCCACCGGTACCAGCAACGCCTGCGGTCGAGCCACCCGCGCCGAGCCAGGACGACTGGGCTGCAACGCTGGATGCCATGGATCTGGACCAGGAGCTTGCGCGCCTGGAGCGACGCGGCCCTCGCCCCGAGCGCCAAAACGCCGAGCGCGACGAATCCTTGCAGGCGCGGCGTGACGATCAGCACCCGGAGCAACATGGTGACGAGCCCTTCGGCACCGCAACCGATGACCGCCTCGAGCCCGACTCGCAACCCACACCGGCACCTGCGCCGGTTCTGGTCGAGCAGGAGCCCCTCGACCTGGAACCGATAGCCCAGGAGCGTACCGAGCCAACCCTCGGACAGACGCTTGAGCTCGACGACGAAGACCTCCCCGCACACTTGCCCGCCGAACACGACGAACCAGCCGCCGAGCGGCTCTCGTCCCTCGACGAGCCTCGTCCGGAAAAAGGCCTCTCGGCCCTGGACAACGATGTTGCGAATCTGCGCCTGTCGGCACGTGACGACCGCGACGACGCCGAGGACGACGAACGGCTGGAGCCGGTCCTGGCCAGCAAACCCTCGCGCGCGCGCAAGGAACCATTGGTCGATGTGGTCGACGACCCGCTGCAACTGGACTGGCAAAGGCCCGCACCGAACTGGGGCAAGCGCCTGCTTTGGGGCTTCCTGGCGCTACTCGCCGCTGGCCTGCTGGCCTTCCAGTACGTCTACTACCACTTCGATGAAATGGCCCGGCACGATCGTTACCGGCCGCTGTTCCAGCAACTGTGCCCGATCGTCGGCTGCCAGGTACCCACCCGAGTCGACATCGCTCGTATCAAGAGCAGCAACCTGGTGGTGCGCAGCCATCCGGACTTCAAGGGCGCGCTGATCGTCGACGCGATCATCTACAATCGCGCCTCCTTCAGCCAACCCTTCCCCTTGCTGGAACTGCGTTTCGCCGACCTCAACGGGCAGTTGATCGCCAGTCGTCGGTTCAAACCCAGCGAGTACCTGTCGGGCGAGCTGGCCGGGCGCGGCGAGATGCCTAGCCAGACACCGATCCACATCGCTCTGGACATCCTCGATCCAGGCCCCAAGGCGGTGAACTACAGCTTGAGTTTCCGTTCCCCCGAGTAGCACGCCATACCTGAGGGAGCGCGGTGGGCGACATCACCAACCTAAATGTCATAAGCCCACAACTGTTCAGATTTTATCCAGTTCCATCTTTATCCGGTCACCGAGAGCGGGTATCATGCCATCCCTTTTTCGAACTCCAATGATCCGGCCCCACAACAGGGAACACCTATGTCGGCGGTACGCATCGGCCCATATACACTGCAGAACAACCTGATCCTCGCGCCTATGGCCGGGGTGACGGACCAGCCTTTCCGCACGCTTTGCAAACGTCTGGGGGCGGGCATGGTGGTGTCGGAGATGGTCACCAGCGACATGAACCTGTGGAACAGCCGCAAATCGCGCCTGCGCCGCATCCACGAAGGCGATCCCGAACCGCGTTCGGTACAGATCGCCGGTGGCGATGCACAGATGCTGGCCGCGGCAGCGCGAGCCAACGTCGAGTCCGGTGCCCAGATCATCGATATCAACATGGGCTGTCCGGCAAAAAAAGTCTGCAACAAAGCGGCAGGCTCTGCTTTATTGAGAGATGAAGCGCTGGTCGCCGAAATCCTCGACGCGGTGGTCGGTGCGGTCGATGTGCCGGTCACCCTGAAGATTCGCACCGGGTGGGATCGCTCGAACAAGAACGGCCTGAACGTGGCGAAGATCGCTGAACAGGCCGGAATCCAGGCGCTGGCGGTGCATGGCCGCACACGCGCCGACCTGTACACCGGTGAAGCCGAGTACGACACCATCGCCGCAATCAAGCAGGCGGTGTCGATCCCGGTTTTCGCCAACGGCGACATCACGTCGCCAGAAAAGGCCCGGGCGGTGCTGGATGCCACAGGGGCCGACGGCCTGCTGATCGGCCGTGCCGCCCAAGGGCGGCCATGGATCTTCCGCGAGATCGAGCATTACCTGCGGACAGGCGAGCATCTTCCGGCTCCCGGGCTGGATGAAGTTGAACGCATTCTGCTGGAGCACCTTGCCGCGCTGCATGCCTTCTATGGGGATGTGATGGGCGTACGTATCGCCCGCAAGCACGTGGGCTGGTACCTGGCAACACGCACGGGCGGCAGGGAGTTTCGCGCCCGCTTCAATGCCTTGGAAGATACCCAAGCGCAGTGCGCCAACGTTCGGGCGTTTTTCGCCGAACGTCGACAGAGCCTTGAGACAGAGGACGGACAAGGGGTGGCCGCATGACGATGATGACCGAGACATTAGTGAGTGGAACAACGCCCGTGAGCGACAACGCCAACCTGAAGCAGCACCTGAACACGCCGAGCGAAGAGGGCCAGACCCTGCGCGACAGCGTCGAGAAGGCACTGCACAACTACTTCGCCCACCTGGAAGGCGCCACCGTCACGGACGTGTACAACCTGGTGCTCTCGGAAGTCGAGGCACCGCTGCTCGAGAGCGTGATGAACCACGTCAAGGGCAACCAGACCAAGGCCAGCGAGATGCTCGGGCTCAACCGCGGCACCCTGCGCAAGAAGCTCAAACAGTACGACCTGTTGTAAGCCAGAATCCCAATCAGAAAAGGCGGCTCCGTTGAAAGAGGCGCCTTTTTTGCTGACTCCACCGCGTTATGGAATCCGAAATGACCGACCAGACTACCCGCCTGCCGATCCGCCGCGCCCTGATCAGCGTCTCCGACAAGACCGGTATCCTCGAGTTCGCCCGTGAGCTGCAACAGCTCGGTGTCGAGATCCTGTCCACCGGCGGCACCTACAAGCTGCTCAAGGATAACGGCGTGAACGCGGTGGAAGTGGCCGACTACACCGGCTTCGCCGAAATGATGGACGGCCGGGTCAAGACCCTGCATCCGAAGATCCACGGCGGCATCCTCGGCCGTCGCGGCACCGACGACGCCATCATGAACGAGCACGGCATCAAGCCGATCGACCTGGTCGCGGTCAACCTGTATCCGTTCGAAGCCACCATCAGCAAGCCAGGTTGCGACCTGCCGACCGCCATCGAGAACATCGATATCGGCGGCCCGACCATGGTGCGTTCCGCGGCGAAGAACCACAAGGACGTCGCCATCGTGGTCAACGCCAGCGACTACGCCGGCATCGTCGAAGGCCTCAAGGCCGGCGGCCTGACCTACGCCCAGCGCTTCGACCTGATGCTCAAGGCCTTCGAGCACACCGCCGCCTACGACGGCATGATCGCCAACTACATGGGCAGCATCGACCAGTCCAAGGACACCCTGTCGACCGAAGGCCGCAGCGAGTTCCCGCGCACCTTCAACAGCCAGTTCGTCAAGGCCCAGGAAATGCGCTACGGCGAGAACCCGCACCAGAGCGCGGCGTTCTATGTCGAAGAAAAGAAAGGCGAGGCCAGCATTTCCACCGCCGTCCAGTTGCAGGGCAAGGAACTGTCGTTCAACAACGTGGCCGACACCGACGCCGCGCTGGAGTGCGTGAAGAGCTTCGTCAAGCCGGCCTGCGTCATCGTCAAGCACGCCAACCCGTGCGGCGTGGCGGTGGTCCCGGAAAACGAAGGTGGCATTCGCAAGGCCTATGACCTGGCCTACGCCACCGACACAGAGTCGGCGTTCGGCGGCATCATCGCCTTCAACCGCGAACTCGACGGCGAAACCGCCAAGGCCATCGTCGAGCGTCAGTTCGTCGAAGTGATCATCGCACCAAAAATCTCCCAGGCCGCACGCGACGTGGTCGCCGCCAAGCAGAACGTACGCCTGCTCGAGTGTGGCGAATGGCCTGCCGCGCGCGCTGCTGGCTGGGACTTCAAGCGCGTCAACGGTGGCCTGCTGGTGCAGAGCCGCGATATCGGCATGATCAGCGCCGAGGACCTGAAAGTCGTCACCAAACGCGCGCCGACCGAGCAAGAGATCCACGACCTGGTGTTCGCCTGGAAAGTCGCCAAGTTCGTCAAGTCCAACGCTATCGTCTACGCCAAGAACCGCCAGACCATCGGTGTCGGTGCCGGCCAGATGAGCCGCGTCAACTCCGCTCGCATCGCTGCAATCAAGGCCGAGCATGCTGGTCTGCAGGTACAGGGTGCGGTCATGGCTTCGGACGCGTTCTTCCCGTTCCGTGATGGCATCGACAACGCCGCCAAGGTGGGTATCAGCGCTGTGATCCAGCCGGGTGGCTCGATGCGTGATGCCGAGGTGATTGCTGCTGCTGATGAAGCCGGTATCGCGATGGTGTTCACCGGTATGCGCCACTTCCGCCACTAATCCACGCGGATCTCGAGACTGGCAGCGTCCCTGTGGGAGCGGGCTTGCCCGCGAATACGATGGTGCAATCACCGCCGCATTCGCGGGCAAGCCCGCTCCCACACGATCTGCGCCAGCCACGGGATCATCTGAATCGAGGTTTTGACATGAAAGTTTTGATCATCGGCAGCGGCGGCCGTGAACACGCCCTGGCCTGGAAAGTCGCCCAGGATCCACGCGTCGAGAAAGTCTTCGTGGCCCCGGGCAACGCCGGCACTGCCATCGAAGCCAAATGCGAGAACGTCGCCATCGACGTCTGCGCCCTGGAGCAACTGGCCGATTTCGCCGAGAAGAACGTCGACCTGACCATCGTCGGTCCTGAAGCGCCACTGGTCATTGGCGTGGTCGACCTGTTCCGCAGCCGCGGCCTGGACTGCTTCGGTCCGACCAAGGGCGCAGCGCAGCTCGAAGGCTCCAAGGCCTTTACCAAGGATTTCCTGGCTCGCCACAAGATCCCGACCGCCGACTACCAGAACTTCACCGAGATCGAGCCGGCGCTGGCCTACCTGCGCGAAAAAGGCGCACCGATCGTGATCAAGGCCGACGGCCTGGCCGCAGGCAAGGGCGTGATCGTCGCCATGACCCTACAGGAAGCCGAAGACGCCGTGCGCGACATGCTCGCCGGCAACGCCTTCGGTGAAGCCGGTTCGCGCGTGGTGATCGAGGAATTCCTCGACGGCGAGGAAGCCAGCTTCATCGTCATGGTCGATGGCCACAACGTGCTGCCAATGGCCACCAGCCAGGACCACAAACGTGTCGGCGACAAAGACACCGGCCCCAACACCGGCGGCATGGGCGCCTACTCGCCAGCCCCGGTGGTCACAGCCGAAGTGCACCAGCGCGTGATGGACCAGGTGATCTGGCCGACCGTGCGCGGCATGGCCGAGGAAGGTAACGTCTATACCGGCTTCCTCTATGCGGGTCTGATGATCGACAAGGCAGGCAACCCCAAGGTCATCGAGTTCAACTGCCGCTTCGGCGACCCCGAGACACAACCGGTCATGCTGCGCCTGGAGTCGAGCCTGGTGCTGTTGGTCGAGGCCGCATTCGCCAAGGCTCTGGACAAGGTCGAAGCACAGTGGGACCCACGCCCGAGCCTGGGTGTAGTGCTGGCCGCTGGCGGTTACCCGGGCGACTACGCCAAGGGTGACGTGATCCACGGCCTGGACGCTGCTGCCAAGATCGAAGGCAAGGTGTTCCACGCCGGTACTGCACTCAAGGATGGCCAGGTGACCACCAACGGCGGACGCGTCCTGTGTGCCACTGCCATGGGCAGCACCGTTGCCGATGCACAGCAGCAGGCCTACCGCCTGGCCAAGGAAGTCAGCTGGAACGGTAGTTTCTACCGTACCGACATCGGCTACCGAGCCATCGCCCGCGAGCGCGGTGAACACCAGCAGTAAATTGCGGCCCGCAGGTCGTAGCGCCATGGCGCACGGCCTGCGGCTCGTCGACAGGGCCCCATCGGGGCCTTGCCTTCGGCGCGGCACGCCGCGCATAGTTGTTATCCGGCTTATCAGCCAAGAAAGGATCTCGTCGTGCGTCGGCTTCGGATTGCCACTGCCCTGATCGTCAGCATGCTGACCCTGCTCTGCCTGCTTCCGGCTGCGGCCGAACAAGGCGGCGGGTGGTCTGTGCTGCTCGATGAACAGGCAAGCCTGCAGCTCTCCGACGTACGCTCCGACCGCTACCGCAACCAGTTCAGCCCGCTGCAACTGGATGAGCTGGATGCCGCCCTGCCCGACCAGGCCCTGTGGCTGCACTACCGCCTGGAGCCCGCCGACCAGGAGCGCCTGCTGCGCATCTTCGCCCCCGACCTGTCACGCCTGGACCTCTACGCCCTCGACGGCAGCACGCTGCTGCGCCAGTTGCACCATGGTCGACAGTTGGGCAACGCCAGCCCCACCCTGCGCGGCAGCGACCACGTTCTGCCACTGCCCAACGCCACGCAACCGCTGGACATCTACGTACGCCTGGTCTCCGAGCACCAGTTGCGCCCGGCGATTTCTCTGGAATCGGCGGCCAGCGCGGCCATCGACCAGCGCCAGCCGCTGCTGTTCGGCCTGCTGTTCGGCGGCCTGGTGATGCTGATCCTGCACAACCTGATTCGCTTCTTCTACACCCGCTCCAGCACGACCCTGGTGCTGGCCCTCTACCACGCGTTGATGCTGCTCAGTGCCTTGATCCTGCTCAACCTCAGCGGCCCGTGGTGGCACCTGTGGCACAGCGCGCAAACGCCTGCCGCCTACCTCACGCTGGTCCTGGCCGGGCTTTGCGGGTTGTACTTCACCCAGCGCTTTTTCTCGCCCTGCGGTTCCGCGCGGCTCACCCGCATCCTGCAGGCAGAAATGCTGATCGCCGCGATCAGCGGCTTGCTCCTGCTGTTCATCGACACCCTGCCGCTGAACCTGACCACCTACACCCTGCTTGCCCTCGGCAGCCTGAGCATGCTCCTGGCCAGCGCCTACTACTGGTACAAGGGCTACAACCCCGCCCGCCTGTTCACCTTGGCCATGCTGGTGTTCAACCTCGGTGGCCTGGTCCTGCTGCCGGCGCTGCTCGGCCTGACCCGCACCCCCACCCCCTGGCTGCTGGTCATCCTGATGGGGCTGACCGTGGTCAGCGGCCTGTTGCTGAACCTTGCCGTCAGCGAGCGCCTGCGCAAGATCAACGAGGAGCGCGTGCGCGCCAGCCGAGCCCTCGCCGCCAGCGACGCCGAGATCAACGCCAAGGCCGAATTCCTGGCCAAGATCAGCCACGAGATCCGCACGCCGATGAACGGCGTGCTGGGCATGACCGAGCTGCTGCTGGGCACACCGCTGTCGGTCAAGCAGCGCGACTATGTGCAGACCATCCACAGCGCCGGCAACGAGTTGCTAACGCTGATCAACGAGATTCTCGACATCTCCAAGCTCGAATCACGACAGATCGAGCTGGATGATGTGCAGTTCGATCTCAACGCACTGATCGAAGACTGCCTGAACATCTTCCGGGCCAAGGCCGAACAGCAGAACATCGAGCTGATCAGCTTCACCCAGCCACAGGTGCCACGCGTGATCAGCGGCGACCCGACGCGGTTGCGTCAAGCCCTGTCGAGCCTGCTGGACAATGCCCTGAAGAACACCGACCAAGGCGAAATCCTGCTGGTGGTGGCCCTCGACCAGCGCGGTGACGCTCCGCGCCTGCGTATCGCCGTGCAGGACAGCGGCGAGCCGATGGCCAGCGCCGAGCGCGAGGCTTTGCTGCAGGCCGAGCTGCACAGCCACCACTTCCTCTCCAGCAACAAGCTTGGCGGACACTTGGGGCTGGTGATCGCCAAGCAGTTGATCGGACTGATGCACGGCGAATTCGGCATCAAGACCAGCACCAGCCTGGGCAATACGCTATGGCTGACACTGCCGCTCGATCCACTGCGCCTGGAACAGCCGCCCGCCGACCTCGACGGCCCGCTGCGCGATGCTCGGGTGCTGGTAGTGGACGATAACGACACCTGTCGCAAGGTGCTGGTGCAGCAGTGCAGCGCCTGGGGCATGAACGTCAGCGCCGTGCCTTCCGGCAAGGAGGCACTGGCGCTGCTGCGCACCAAGGCACACCTGCGCGACTACTTCGATGCCGTGCTGCTGGACCAGAACATGCCCGGCATGACAGGCATGCAACTGGCAGCCAAGATCAAGGAAGATCCGAGCCTGAACCACGACATCCTGGTGATCATGCTGACCGGCATCAGCAACGCGCCCAGCAAGATCATCGCCCGCAATGCCGGGGTCAAACGCATCCTCGCCAAGCCGGTAGCCGGCTACACGCTCAAGACCACCCTGGCCGAAGAGCTGGCCCAGCGCGGCCGCGAGCCGGCGATAATTGCCGCCCTCGGTGGCACGCCGACGCCGCTGAACCTGCCTGCCGACTTCCGTATCCTGGTCGCCGAAGACAACAGCATCTCGACCAAGGTGATCCGCGGCATGCTCGGCAAGCTCAACCTCGAGCCCGACACTGCCAGCAATGGCGAAGAGGCGCTGGAGGCGATGCAGGCCACGCGCTACGACCTGGTCCTGATGGATTGCGAGATGCCGATACTCGATGGTTTCTCCGCGACCCAACGCCTGCGTGACTGGGAGGCGGCCAACCAGCGCCAGCGCACCCCGGTGGTAGCGCTGACCGCGCATATTCTCAGCGAACACAAGGAACGCGCGCGCCTGGCCGGCATGGATGGTCACATGGCAAAGCCTGTAGAGCTGTCGCAACTGCGCGAACTGATCCAGTTCTGGGCGAATCAGCGCGAAGTGGCCGCCGGCCCTCTCCATACGCCCTGATCGCCCAACGCCCTTCAAATGTCGTAGTCGTGTATCCGTTGCAGGGATACCTCCACGACCCGCGCTTGCACCTTGGGCAGGTAGCTGTTCTCGAATGCCAGGATGTTGAACCGTACAAGCTCGGCGCGTACGTTCTTCATGCCACGCTCGCGAGTGATGAAACCGGCACGCCAGGCATCCTGGGTATCGATCTCGTGATACATCACCATATCGACCCGGTTCTGCCCGGCAGGGGCGCAAGACAGTAACTGGAAGTGCCCTCGCTCACGCGCGTGCTTCTCCAGAATGGCGAGCGTCTGCGGGCTGTTGCACAGCCGCTGCAGGGACACCTCCACATTGCTGGCAAAGCGCTCACCCGCAGTCTTGGCGATCAGGCCCAGGACTTTGTCGACCTGCTCGGCGCGCTGCGTATCCGGCCAGTGGACCTGCTCGGCAGAAACCGCGTCCCAGCCCATGAATTTCAACTGGTTGCGGTAGTAGGCGTACCAATCCTGCACCAGCCCTTCGTCGAAAGCCGTCTGGGTAGCCCGCTCGGCCAATGCCAGGGCTAGCTTCACCTTGTTTTTCTGTGCCAGCGACAAGCCCGGCAGGAACGAGACGGCTCCCGCACCAATCACAGCACCATTGGCTTCATTCATGTGGAATCACTCCCAGCGCCAGTCGACGAGGCTTCTCAAGTTCCTTGTCGAGTATCAAGGTGTGCAGGTCCGAACGCCGCGCAGCAAAGCGCTGGTTGCTCAGGTTCAGCGACAGTGCCCGTACCGCCAGTTCGCCTTGCAGCTGGGCACGCTGTGCAATGGTGGCTAGTGTCTCCCGAGTAATCGGGTGGTCGCACTGCATCGACACGCTGCACAGGTCGAGAATCGGCCCGGCACCGAGCAGCCCGAACTCGATGTGCACCTCGCCCTTGTCGGCCTCGTTACGCACGGCGAAACGCAGCAGATGCTCCAGACCCTCGGGGGCGCCCGACAGCACCTGCGACAGCGTCGCCACTGCCATATCGACATCAATCTTGCGCTGCTTCAGCCAGCCCAAGAGGGGCGTATCCTGTCTGGGGGTGGCCTGCGGCGCGAGCGAGATACTGTCGTGCGCGCTGACGAACTTGATCCAGTTCAGTGACGCGAAGGCCTTGCGATAAGCAACCGCCCACTCATCGGGATGATCGAAGCATGAGCCAGCTTGCTTGTCGGCCAGCAACTGGCAGTAATGCAGTGAATCCAGGGCATCCTCGCGCTGCTGTACCTCGATGCCAGGTGGCACAAGCAGCGCGGTCTGGCCAATCAGGGTCAGCGTGTGGTCTGTATAGGTCATGGCAGGTGTTCCGGTCTGTAGAAACTGAAAAGCGCGGTGCCCGAAGGCCCGCGCCCGTGATCAGATGTCGTACTGCAGAACGTTCTCGACACTGCGCACGCCGAGCTTCTCTTCCACCGTGGCACGCACTTTGTCGTAGACGAAATTGTTCAGCGTCAGCACTGCATGACCGGCGTAGTACTCCGACTTCTCGATCTGGAACTGCACCCCCAGCACATCTTCATCCAGGTTCGGCTCCGTCGCCCGCACGCAGCTCATCACCATGACCACATCGCCTTGCTCGGTTTCCAGGCAAGCCGCCATCCCGACCACGCCCCTGGCCTTGCTCTTTTTTTTGTGGTGGATGATGCGGGTGTCGTTTTCGATGTTGGTAAGCTTGTCGAACCCCTTCTTGGCCAGTACGCCCAGCGTGGTGCCGCCCAACAGTGCACTGCCGGTTGCACCGATGACCCGGACGGCCACCGCGCCCAGCGTGACTTTCACCTCCGAGGAGGTCTCCAGTTCGAAACTGCGGTGGGGAGTGGTGAAGCCAAGGTCACGCATCGCGTCGAGGAATTTGTCGTACCAGGCCTTGCCGTTCTCTTCGATATCCAGCGTCTTGTCCGCAACGAGCGTGGCGAAGTGAAACGCGTTCTTCACGTCGTGGCGGCTTTGCGCCGTCATGCCCGCACCGCACGCCAGCAAGTTGCCCTCGACCAGCAGGCCGGCGTCGGTGGTGGTAACTTGTTTGTCATCGCTCATCAGAAACTCCTTTGGGTTGCCCCTGAACACCAGGGGCGACCACCTTAGCCAGCGCCAGCTCGGTCCGGCGGCCTGAAGGAGTTCCAATAAGGTCAACGATGCGGGGGATACCAACGCGGGGTATAGACCCACTGCATGCCATCGAGATGCTTGAACACGGTCGTGGTGCTGGAGCCAACCAGCACCATCGTGCGCATATCGACCATCTCAGGCAGCAGCTCTGCCAAAGTGACGACGCTCAGGTTCTGCCCCGGCCTGCCGATATCGCGCCCCAGGACGACAGGGGTCTGCCCATCTCGATGACGGCGAACGATCTCCAGGGCCTGCCCCAGCTGCCAAGGTCGGGCGCGGGAGATCGGGTTGTAGAAGGCCAGCACCAGGTCAGCCTGTGCCGCCAGGTCCAGGCGCTTCTCGATGATCGACCAGGGCTTGAGGTTGTCCGACAGCGACATCACACAGAAGTCGTGCCCCAACGGTGCACCGGCCTGGGCTGCAGTGGCCAGGGAGGCCGAAACGCCGGGCAGAATCTGCAGGTCGACGCGATGCCAGGCCGCATCGCTGGACTCGTGCAATGCCTCGAGCACCGCAGCCGCCATGGCGAACACGCCAGGATCGCCGGAAGACACCACAACCACCGAGCGCCCTTGCGCTGCGAGCTCGAAGGCGTGCCGCGCACGTTGCATCTCCTCGCGGTTGTCGGTGCAGTGCAGCACTTGATCGGTGCGGAAAGGGCCAGCCATGCGCACATAGGTTTCGTAACCCAGTACATCGTCGGCACGGGCCAGTTCGGCCTTTACTACCGGCACCATGAATTCGGCGGCTCCCGGGCCCAGGCCGATCACCGCCAGGCGGCCGCGCGCGCGCCCGACCTGCAACGGGTCGATCGGCGACGGCGCCACAGCGATGACCACCCCGCCCTGTTCGATCAGTTGCGCGTCTCCCAACGCCTGCCCGGCCATCTCGACCAGGCTGCCACCTGCTGGAACGAATCGCAGGGGCACACCCAGGCTGCGGGCGGCGTCGTGCATGGCGGGCTCGGCCATCGCATCGTCAGCAACCAGCAAGCACGCCAGGGATGCATCGGCGATATTCGCCGCCGCCAGGGCGTCACGCACACGGCCAGGCAAATCGGCCTGCCCGGCCTGGGCCGCCACAAGCACCGAACGCACATGGATCAGCAACTCGTCGCGGCTGGCAGGACGCGCCTGGCAGCCGACATGGATACTGCGTCGGGCTGCTGCGTCTTCGGGCAGTTGCGCCTGGGCCAGCCAGGGCGCCGCGCCTTCGATGCGCACGCTTTCGCCGGCCAGCAGGTCAGAGACGAAGCGCTTGCCCTGCTCCAGGTCCGCCAGGGCGTAGCCTGTCGGCGGATTGAGCAGGCAGGTGCCGAAACGCAGCTCACCGCTGGTGGTGATGGCCGCCGCCACCCCCAGCACCTCGCCGATCTCCCGCGCCATGACATTGACGGCGCTCAGGCCGCCCAGCAGCGGTACCACGGCGCTGCCGTCCTCCGCCACCGCCAGCACCGGCGGCTCGGCGCCCTTCTCGTCAAGCAGGGGCGCCAGGGTGCGAATGACGATCCCGGCCGCGCACAGGGCGATGATCGGCGCACCCTCGCGGTACAGGCCGCGCAGGGTGTCACCGAAGGATTCGTAGCAGTGCTCGACACCTTCGACCCGGCCGCTCAGGCCGTAAACCCGCGCCTGTAGATAGCGCTGCTGGATTCGCTGGGCGGTGGCCAGGCTGCCAGGGCCGAGAATGACGATGGCCGGTGCCTTGTCGCTGTTCATCCCTGCCATTTTTCACCCGGTACCACGATCAGCGAGAAATACGGCGAAGACTGCGGATCAACCGCGTCCAGCGCGACGATCTTCTGGTTGGCCATGGTTGCGCGCTCCACGTACAACGCGCGACCGTCCAGGCCCAGCTCGGCAAGCACCTCGCGCACCTTGGGGAAGTTGCGCCCAAGCTTCATGATCACTGCGGCGTCGGCATCGGCCAGACGGCGCTTGAGTTCTTCGTGGGGCAATACACCGGAGAGCACGGTCAGGGTCTGGTTGCGGTAGACCAGCGGCGCACCGAGTACGGACGCCCCGCCGAGCATCGAGCACACGCCCGGGATTACCTCGGCCTCGTAGCGCTGGGCCAGGCGATCGTGCAGGTACATGTAGGAGCCGTAGAAGAACGGATCGCCCTCGCAGATCACCGCCACATCACGACCGGCGTCCAGGTGTTCGGCCACCTGCACGCTGGCTTCGTCGTAGAAGTCGCTGATCACCTGCTCGTACGACAGCGGTGCCGGCAGCACCTCGGTGGTGACCGGATACACCAGCGGCAGCAGGGTCTGCTGCGCCTGCAGGTGCGCCTCGATGATACCGAAGGCATTGCCACGCTTGCCCTTGGCCACGAAATACGCCACCACCGGCGCCTCGCGCAGCAGGCGCAGGGCCTTGACCGTGATCAGCTCCGGGTCGCCGGGGCCAACCCCCAGGCCGAGCAGACGTCCACGAGGCTGCATCATTCCACCTCCGTGGCGAGCGCATTGACAGCAGCGGCGGCCATGGCGCTACCACCCAGGCGCCCCTGCATGATGACGAACGGCACACCACGGCTGTCGGCGGCCAGCATCGCCTTGGACTCGGCAGCGCCGACGAAGCCTACCGGGAAGCCCAGGATCAACGCAGGCTTGGGCGCACCGGCGTCGAGCATTTCCAGCAAGTAGAACAGCGCGGTCGGAGCATTGCCGATCACCACCACGCTGCCCTCCAGATGCGGGCGCCACAGCTCGAGGGCCACCGCCGAGCGGGTGTTACCGGCGTCCTTGGCCAGGCCCGGCACGCTGGGATCCCGCAGGGTGCAGATGACCGGGTTGTCGGCCGGCAGACGCGCGCGGGTGATACCTTCGGCCACCATGTGCGCGTCGCAGAGGATCGGTGCTCCCTTGGCCAGGGCCTGGCGCCCCGCCGTTCCGGCACCTTCGGAAAACTGCAGGCCGTCGATGGCCTCGACCATGCCGCAGGCGTGGATCACCCGCACCGCGAGCTTTTCCAGATCGGCCGGAATCCGCTCCAGGCGGGCCTCCTCGCGAATGATGCGGAAGGAATTGCGATAGATCTCCTGACCATCGCGGATGTAGTCAATCATCAAGGTGCTCCGTCGGCAGGTCGAGCATGGCGCCTGCTTCTTCTGGGGTAAGGTCGGATGCGCGCAGTCGGCCGAAACCCGGCAGGCGTGCATCGCGAAAATAAAGGTCATAACGGCCCGGGGCGCGGGCCAGCAGGGTGGCCGGGGCGACATGGGCCACGGCACAGGAACGCGGGCAGGCCGACAGGTGCACACTGGCCGGGGCGCCATGGTGCAGCAGGCCGGCGATCACCTGCGCATCGGCCTTGGTGTCGGACTGGCCCTTGGCGCAACCACTGGAGCCGGTGCAAGCGCTGATGCGTGCAAGTGGCTGCAAGACGTCGTTGATCATGCCCAGCGCCTTTGTCTCGGCTTGGGCCTGCCCGAGCAGCGATGGATCGAAGTTCGGCAGCACCAGGCTCTGCCAGGGTGTGAGCCGCAGGCTGCCATCACCGGCCTCGCGCGCAAGCCTGGCCAGGCCGCGAAGCATGGCGGGCGTCAAGCGCCCCAGCGGCGGCGCCACGCCGAACGCACTGCCTTCACGCTGGGCCAACACACCGAGCCAGCGCGGTGTGACGGGCACACGCCGCCATTGACGCACAGCGCTGTCGCGACGAATCGGCAAGCCCAGCCCTTCGACGAAATCCTGCACGGGGCAGGTCTGCAGCAACTGGCGCATCCGTGTCTGCTCGGGCGTGGCCAGGTCGAGGAAGCGCTCCAGCACCGCCTGCACCAATGACGCCCCCTGCTCCAGCGGTACGGCGCCAAGGGTTGCGCCATCGCCCGGGCAGCCCGCCAGCCCGAAGGCCAGCCACACCTGCCGGTCAAGCAACAGCGCCGACAGCCATAGGTCATGGGGGTGCGCGAGCATCGCCAGGGACTCCCCCGCATCGAGCTGCACGGCGAACTTGGCCGACAGTTCATGCAGACGCGGGGTGGTTTCCAGCAGGTGCAGGATCTGCCCGGCCAGGGGCCGAATGTCGATCAGCATCGCCGGATCGACACCGGCCAACGGGCTGAGCATCAGGTTGCGGACATCGTCACCGGCCGCCTCGCGCGGGCCGAGGCCGGCATCGAGCAGGTGCCCGACCAGCGCCAGGTGGTGGTCGCCGATACCGCGTATCTGCAAGTTGGCGCGGTTGGTTGCCTCGATCACCCCGCCGGCGAAGCGCTCGGCAGCCTCGGCCACCGCCTCGGCCTGCTCGGCCAGCAGCAGGCCGCCGGGCAGTTTGATCCGGCAAATGCCGCCATCACGCGCCGCGACGATGCGCCACAACCCCGGGCAAGCCGAGGGGCGGGGCGAAACGGCGGGTGTGTGGGGTGGCTTCAAGGGGGATTCCGGCAATCGTGAAGACGCGCTTCAGTGTAGAAGGCGCGGTATTATGCCTGCTTTGTCCGGCGGCATGAAAAGCCGATGGTCGAGCAATGCATCAGGACCGTGTCGTCCTTTTCGCGGGCAAGCCCGCTCCCACAGGTATCCTGCAGGTCCGGATAGCTATGGGAACGGCGGTTCGCCGCTGCGGCTTGCCTGCGAAAAGGGCGACACGACTCCCAACACGACGGAAATGATCAGATGACCCCCTGGCTGACAGTAGTAGGCATCGGCGAAGACGGCTTCAGCGGCCTGGGCAAGCAGGCCCGGCGCGCGCTGCTGTCTGCTGCACGTATCTTCGGCAGCCCGCGCCAACTGGCCCTGTTGCCACGCTGCGTGGTCGGTGAGCGCCTGGCCTGGCCCAGCCCGTTCTCCCTCGCCCCTGTGCTGGCCCTGCACGGCGAGCCCGTGTGCGTGCTGGCCAGCGGCGACCCGATGTTCTACGGCGTTGGCGCAAGCCTCGCGCGCCAGGTCCCGGCCAAACAGATGCAGGTGCTGTCGATGCCCTCCTCCTGCGCCCTGGCCGCCGCCCGTCTGGGCTGGCCGTTGCAGGAGGTGCAGGTGGTGTCGGTGGTCGCGCGGCCGCTGGCGGCGCTCAATGCCCAACTCTACAGCGGTGTGCGCCTGCTGGTGCTGAGCAATGACGGCGACAGCCCTGCGGCCATTGCGCAGTTGTTGCGTGAACGCGGCTACGGGCCGAGCCGGATGCAGGTGTTCGAACACTTGGGCGGCCCCGATGAGAAGCGCCTGAGCGGCAGTGCAGAGGACTGGCCACACGCCCAGGTCGCAGCACTGAACCTGGTCGCCATCGAATGCCAGGCCGCGCCGGACAGCCCGCGCCTGTCGCCCATCAGCGGCCTGCCCGACAGCGCCTTTCGCCACGACGGCCAGTTGACCAAACGCGACGTGCGCGCCATCACCTTGGCACGCCTGGCACCACAGCCAGGCGAACTGCTGTGGGATGTCGGCGCCGGCTGCGGCTCGATCGGTATCGAGTGGATGCGCGCCCACCCCAGCTGCCGCGCGCTGGCCATCGAGGCCGACGAAGGTCGCCAGGCGTTCATCGAATTCAACCGCGACCAGCTCGGCGTTCCTGGCCTGCAGTTGATTCGCGGCAAGGCGCCACAAGCCCTGGCCGATCTCGAACGCCCCGATGCCATTTTCATCGGCGGCGGCGTCACCGGCGAAGGCGTACTGCCCTTGTGCTGGGAGCGTCTGCGCCCTGGAGGGCGGCTGGTAGCCAATGCCGTGACCCTGCAAAGCGAACTGGCCCTGGCGCATTTTCGTGAGCAGCATGGCGGCGAACTGACCCGCATCCACGTGGCCCAGGCCCAGGCCCTGGGCAGTTTCGATACCTGGCGCCAGGCCTTGCCGATCACGCTGCTCGAGGTGGTGAAACCCCTCGATGCGTGAAGAAACCCGCGAACAGCCCGCGCCACTTCGCAGCGGCCTGACCACCGGCAGCTGTGCCACCGCCACCAGCCTGGCGGCAGCACAGTTGCTGCTCACCGGCCAGTCCACCGACGCCGTGCAGATCACCCTGCCCAAGGGCAAGCAGGTGCAGATGCGCCTGGAATTCTGCCGCCGAGACGGCGAGCGCGCCGAGGCCGGCACCGTGAAAGACGCAGGCGACGATCCCGACGTGACCCACGGTGCCCTGCTCTACAGCCAGGTGCGCCTGATCGACGAGCCGGGCGTGCGCTTCGTCGCCGGGCAAGGCGTGGGCACGGTGACACGTCCCGGCCTGGTCCTGGCGGTCGGGGAACCTGCCATCAACCCGGTGCCGCGGCGGATGATCAGCGAGCACCTGCAGCGACTGGCAGGCGAGTGCGCCTACGCGGGCGGATTCGAGGTGACGGTGAACGTGCAGGGCGGCGCGGAGCTTGCGCTCAAGACCATGAACCCGCGGCTGGGCATTCTCGGCGGGCTGTCGATCCTCGGCACCAGCGGCATCGTCCGGCCGTTTTCCTGCTCTGCCTACATCGCCTCGATCCACCAGGGCATCGACGTTGCCTACACCAACGGCTACACCCACATCGCCGCCTGCACCGGCAATGCCAGCGAAGACACCATGCGCCGGGTCTATGGGCTGCCGGAAATCGCCCTGATCGAAATGGGCGACTTCGTCGGCGCGGTGCTCAAGCACCTGCGCAAGGTACCGGTGCCACGCCTGACGCTGTGCGGCGGTTTCGGCAAGATCAGCAAGCTTGCCGCGGGCCACATGGACCTGCACAGCCGTCATTCGAGCATCGACCTGCCGCAACTCGCAGGTTGGGCAGCCGATATCGGCGCAGACGCCGCCCTGCAGGCGGCGATCATCGGCGCCAACACCAGCCAGCAGGCACTGGCTCTCGCCCATGCCGCCGGTATCGCCCTGGGCGACGCCGTCTGCGCCCACGCCCTGGCATTCGCCCGCAGCGTGGTGCCTGCACAGGTACAGGTCGAGGTCTTCGCCATCGACCGCCAGGGCGGTATCGTCGGCAAGGCGGGTGTGCAATGAGCGGCCGTATCTTGTTGCTGGGCGGCGTCACCGAGGCGCTTGCCATCGCCCGATTGCTGGGACCGGAGCATGTCTACAGCCTCGCCGGTATCGGCCGTATCCCACAGGACCTGGCCTGCCAGGTGCGGGTGGGCGGTTACGGCGGGGCCGACGGCCTGGCCGACTACCTCCGGCGCGAACGGATCGAGCTGCTGATCGACGCTACCCACCCCTATGCCGCACAGATCAGCGCCAATGCCGCACAGGCGGCGAAGGCGGCGGGCATTCCCTGCTGGGCCTTGCGCCGCCCCGCCTGGCAGCCACAGCCGGGCGACGACTGGCGCGAAGTCGAGGGCTGGGATGCGTTGATCGACGCATTGGCGCCTTTCAAGCGCCCTTTGTTCACCCTGGGGCGCGAGCCGCTGCAACATCTCGAAGACATTCCGGCCCACCAGTTCTGGACCTTGCGTGCCCTGGAAACCTGCGCGGGCAATGAACGTTGCGAGGTGATCGGCGCACGGGGGCCGTTCCACCTCGAGGATGAACGAGCACTATTCGAGCGGCGCCAGATCGATGTACTGGTCAGCAAGAACAGTGGCAGCGCCGCGACCGAGCCAAAGCTTGAAGTGGCGCGCGAGCGTGGCGTGCCGGTGCTGGTGTTGAAGCGACCGGAACTGCCGGAGGTGGATCGGCTGTTCGGATCGGTGGCGCAGTTGCGCGAAGCCTTGTCGATATGAGCAGCGCACTCCACTCT
>NZ_BCBT01000041.1:0-58931 GCF_001320965.1 Pseudomonas sp. NBRC 111143
AGGCTCACCGGCGTCCATAAGAACGGCGCAGTACCTGTGGAAGCGGGCTTGCCCCGCGATGGCCGCGACACGGTCTGGATATCAGCGACCAGTAACAGGCGCCAACCGCTCCAGCGCCTGGTTCAACGCCAACACATTGACCACCGGCGGGCCGACCAATGGCCGCAGAGTGGCCTCATCTACCAGCGCTTGCAAGCGCTCGATGGAGATCTGCCGCGCCGCCGCCACGCGCGGCAACTGGTAGGCGATCGCCTCCGGCGGCAATTGCGGGTCGAGCCCGCTGCCGGAGGTGGTCAACAGGGCCTGCGGCACCGGCCCAAGCTCAGGCTGGTACAGGGCGGCGGCATCACTCCTGACCCGCTCTGCCAGCGCCGGATTGCTCGGTGCCAGGTTGCTCGCGCTGCTGGACACCGTCGCGAAGGCGCCGGCCGAAGGGCGCGACTGGAACCAGCCGTCGCCCTTGAATTCCTGGGCGATCAACGCCGAGCCGCGAACCTGCCCCTGCTCATCGCGCACCAGGCTGCCATTGGCCTGTTCGGGGAAGGCGACCTGGGCGATACCGGTCACCGCCAGCGGGTACAACGCGCCGGTGACCAGGGTCATCAGCAGGACCAGGCTCACGGCCGGGCGTACGTAGGTGCTCATGTTCGTCTCTCCTTCAGACCAGGTGCAGTGCAGTGAGCAGCATGTCGATCAGCTTGATCCCGGCGAACGGCACGAGGATGCCGCCTACGCCGTAGATCAGCAGGTTGCGCCGCAGCAGGTGCGCGGCACTTGCCGCCTGCACGCGCACACCGCGCAAGGCCAGGGGGATCAATACGATGATGATCAGCGCGTTGAAGACGATCGCCGAAAGGATCGCGCTTTGCGGACTGCTCAGGCGCATCAGGTTGAGCACACCCAGTTGTGGGTAGATCGAAGCGAACAGCGCCGGCAGGATGGCGAAGTACTTGGCCACGTCGTTGGCAATGGAGAACGTTGTCAGTGCACCACGGGTCACCAGCAGTTCCTTGCCGACCTGGACCACATCCAGCAGCTTGGTCGGATCGCTGTCCAGGTCGACCATGTTGGCCGCCTCGCGCGCCGCCTGGGTACCGTCGTTCATGGCCATGCCGACATCCGCCTGGGCCAAGGCCGGGGCATCGTTGGCACCGTCACCGCACATGGCGACCAGGCGGCCGTCATTCTGCTCCTGGCGAATGCGCGCCAGCTTCTTCTCGGGGGTGGCCTCGGCAAGCACGTCATCGACACCGGCCTCGGCGGCGATGGCCGCAGCGGTCAGCGGGTTGTCGCCGGTCACCATCACGGTGCGGATACCCAGTTTGCGCAACTCGGCGAAACGCTCACGGATGCCGGGCTTGACCACGTCCTTGAGGTGAATCACCCCCAGCAGGTGGCGGTCGACGCATACCAGCAAGGGGGTGCCGCCGCTCTGGGCGATGCGTTCGACTTCACGGGCCAGCGAAGCCGGCATTTCCAGGCGTTGCAGGCCGACGAACGCCAGCACCGCGTCCACCGCGCCCTTGCGGTAGTGACGTTGCCCGAAGTCGATACCCGAAAGGCGCGTCTCGGCGCTGAAGGCGATGGCGCTGTACTGCGCGGCAGCCGGCTCGTCGAAGTCGTGCAACTGGCGCAGGTAGTCGACGATGGACTTGCCCTCGGCCGTGTCGTCGGCCAGCGAGGCAAGCAAGGCTCCCTCCCCCAGCTCCTTGGCGGTAACACCCGGCGCGGCGTGCAGGGCACTGCAGCGGCGGTTGCCGAAGGTGATGGTGCCAGTCTTGTCGAGCATCAACGTGTGCACGTCGCCCGCAGCCTCCACCGCACGCCCGGAGCGGGCGATGACGTTAAGGCGCACCAGGCGATCCATACCCGCGATACCGATGGCCGACAGCAGGCCACCAATGGTCGTCGGGATCAGCGTCACCAGCAGCGCGGCAAGGAAGATCAGCGGCAGGCTGCCACCCACGAAATGGGCGAACGGCTGCAAGGTCACCACCACGATCAGGAAAATCAGGGTCAGGCCGATCAGCAGGATATCCAGGGCAATCTCGTTGGGGGTCTTCTGGCGCTTGGCGCCTTCGACCAGGGCGATCATGCGGTCCAGGGTCGACTCACCGGGGTTGCTGGTGATGCGAATCAGCAGCCAGTCGGAAACCAGCCGGGTATTGCCGGTCACCGCCGAACGATCGCCACCGGACTCACGGATCACCGGCGCCGACTCGCCGGTGATCGCTGCCTCGTTGACGGCGGCGATGCCTTCGAGCACCTCGCCATCACCCGGGATCAGTTCACCGGCCACCACGCGCACCACATCGTCCTTGCGCAATGCGGTGGCAGCGACGGTTTCGAAGCTGCCATTGGCCAGACGGCGCTGAGCGGTCAGGCCCTGGCTGCCGGCCTTGAGGCTATCGGCACGGGCCTTGCCCCGGCCTTCCGCCAAGGCTTCGGCAAAGTTGGCAAAGAGTACGGTGAACCACAGCCACAGGGCGATCTGCACCGCCACGCCGGTGCTCACACCGCTGCCGGGCACCAGGCACAGGACCGTGGTCAGCACAGCCGTCAGGGCGACCACCAGCATCACCGGCGAGCGCTTGAGCTGGCGCGGATCGAGCTTGACGAAGGCCTGCACCAGGGCCGGGCGCCAGAGCGCGGCGAAGCGGGTCTGGTCGACGGCGCGGGGAGCTTTCACTTCAGAAATGGGCATGTTCATGTTCGGATCCTCAGAAACCCAGGCTCAGCTGTTCGGCGATCGGCCCCAGGGCCAGGGTCGGCAGGAAGGTCAGTCCACCGACCAGCAGGATGGTCACCAACAGCAGGCCGGCGAACAGCGGGCCATGGGTGGGGAAGCTGTTCTGGCCCTGCGGCGCGCTTTTCTTGGCGGCCAGGCTGCCTGCAAGGGCCAGCACTGGCAGGATGTAGCCGAAGCGCCCGATCAGCATGGCCAGGCCGATCATCAGGTTGTGGAACACCGTGTTGGCACTGAACCCGCCGAAAGCCGAGCCGTTGTTGGCGGTGCCGGAGGTGTAGGCATACAGCAACTGGCTGAAACCATGCGGCCCCGGATTGCTCACCGCACCTGCCGGCCCCGGCAGGCTGGCGGCGATGGCGCCGAGCACCAGCACGCCAACCGGCATCACCAGCAGTGTCGCGACCAACAATTGCACTTCACGGGCCTGCAACTTCTTGCCCAGGTATTCCGGCGTGCGACCGATCATCAACCCGGCCAGGAATACCGCGATCAGCACGAACAGCAGCATGCCGTAGAGGCCCGCACCGACGCCGCCGAAGATCACCTCGCCGACCATCATGTTGACCATCGCCACCATGCCGGTCAGCGGGTTGAGGCTGTCGTGCATGGCGTTGACCGAGCCGTTGGAGGCGGAGGTCGTCGTCACGGCCCACAGCACGCTAGCGGTGGTGCCGAAGCGGCTTTCCTTGCCTTCCATCGGCGCACTTTGCTGCACCTGAGCGCTGTCCAGGGCCGGGTTGGGCTGGTACTCGGCCCACAGGCCGACCGCACCGCCGATCAGGAACAGGCCCAACATGCATGCCAGGATCGCCCGGCTCTGGCGCAGGTCCTTGACGTAATGGCCGAAGGTGAACACCAGTGCCACCGGAATCAGAATGATCGAAGCCACCTCGAACAGGTTGCTCCAGGCCGTGGGGTTCTCGAACGGATGCGCCGAGTTGACGCCGAAGAAGCCGCCGCCGTTGGTGCCCAGTTGCTTGATCGCGATCTGGCTGGCGGCAGGGCCCAGTGGGATGCTCTGGTCGGCACCTTGCAGGGTGACGGCATGGGCGTAGTCGGCGAAGGTCTGTGGCACACCCTGCCACACCAGCAGCAACGCCAGCACGATGCACAGTGGCAGCAGGCCATAGAGGGTGGCACGGGTCATGTCGACCCAGAAGTTACCCAGGTTGTGGGTGGAGCGCCGGCCGATACCACGGCACAGGGCGACCAGCACGGCAAGGCCGGTGGCAGCGCTGACGAAGTTCTGCACGGTCAGGCCGATCATCTGGCTCAGGTAGCTGAGCGAGGCCTCACCGCTATAGGCCTGCCAGTTGGTGTTGGTCATGAAGCTGACAGCGGTGTTGAATGCCAGCGACCATTCCTGGCCCGGCAGGTGCTGCGGGTTGAGCGGCAGCGAGCCCTGCAGCAGGAGCACGGCGAACAGCACCAGGAAGCCCACCAGGTTGAAGGCCAGCAGCGCCAGGGTGTATTGCTTCCAGTTCTGCTCCTGCTCGGCGCGCACCCCGGACAACCGGTAACAACCCTGCTCTACCGGGCCGAGGACCGGCGACAGCCAGGTGCGCTGACCCTCCATGACCTTGTAGTAGAACCGCCCAAGCCAGGGTGCTGGTAGCAGCACAAGGGCTAGAAACGCCAGCAGCAATGCGAAGTCGTAGCTGTGCATGGCCGCTCCCTAGCTGCGATCGGCGCGCAGCAGCGCCACCAGCAGGTAAATGGACAACGCCACTGCCAGCAGCAGTGACACTCCGTCGAGCATGTTCATCGGTGGATCTCCCCGTCTTGCGGCGTCGGCCGCTTTGGGGAAATTGTCGGGGCGGGGGGCGTAAAGGGACGAGATCGGGGGGGCGGGATGGGAATAAAGAATGCGTAAAGTTTGGCTTCTGGATCATCAATACCGGCCTCTTCGCGGGCAAGCCCGCTCCCACAGGGATTGGGCTGGTCTTTAAATTTTGAGCAAGACAGAATCTCCTACAGCAGATCGCGGTGCCTGTAGGAGCGGGCTTGCCCGCGAAGAGAACGCTGCAGGTCAGCGCTGAACCTGCCCCGAATGCCGGCTCCAGTCCAGCAGCAGGCTGTAGCCGACGGCAAGCAGGGTCGGCCCGATGAACAGCCCGATGAAGCCAAACGCGATCAACCCGCCAAACACGCCGAGCAGCACGATCACCAGCGGCAGGTTGCCCCCCCGGCTGATCAGATACGGCTTGAGCACGTTGTCCACGCCACTGATGATGAAGGTGCCCCATATCCCGAGGAACACCGCCATCCCATACTCGCCCTTCCACACCAGCCAGCCGGTGGCAGGAATCCAGGCCAGTGGCGGCCCCATCGGGATCAGGCTGAGCATGAAGGTCACCAGGCCCAGCACGATTGCCCCGGGCACGCCGGCGATCAGGAAGCCGATCAACGCCAGCAGCCCTTGCGCTGCAGCAGTACCTATCACACCGTTGACCACCCGCTGTACGGTACCGGCCACCAGGTCGATGTAGTACTCGGCGCGCTCGCCCACCAGGCGCTGCAGCAAGCGTTGCACGAACGCGGCCAGGCGTGGGCCGTCGCGGTAGAAGAAGAACACGAAGACGATACTGAGCGTAAGCTCCAGCACGCCGCTGCCGATCTGGGCGCTACGCGCCAGGAACCAATTGCCGACCTGGCCGAGGTACGGTTTGGCCGAGGCAATCAGGGCCGCACCCTGCTGGTCGAGGGACTCCCACCAGTTGACCAGGCGCTCGCCGATGAAGGGAATGCCACGCACCCACTCCGGCGCATCCGGCAAACCCTCCAACTGCACGTCACGCACGAAGTTGGTGGCGTCACGCACATGGTCGGCCAGGTTGAAGCCCAGCCACACCAGCGGCAGGGCAACCACCAGGATCCACACCGTCGTGAGGATGCTGGCCGCGAGGGTTTCGCGCCCACCCAGCAGGCGCGTCAACAAGCGCATCAGCGGCCAGCTGGCAAAGGCCAGAATCGCCCCCCAGAGTAGCGCCGAGATGAACGGTGCCATGACCCACAAGGCGGCGCCCAACAGCGCCAGCAACAGAATCTGGACCAGCAGACGGTCATTGTTGGCCATGATGGCCCTCGTTCAACGAATCAGTTCCAGATGCAGGCCATCGGTAGGCGCCGTACCCACTTCGAGACGGGCACTGCGTACACCGGCCTTGACCAGTTGCTCGCGCCAGGCTTCGGCCGCCTGGCCGCTGAGGCTGGCACGCAGGGTGCTGTCCAGGTTCAGGCTGCGGGCCAGCAGCGAAACCCACGCAGGCTGTGGTGCGCTCAGGTCAGGGTAGTCGAGCTTGCCGGTATCGCGCATCTCACGCAGCACCGTGGCGGGTGTCGGCAGCACTTCGCCCAGCGGGCTGTCAGCGACGAATTCCTCGACATGCAGGTAGGCGCGGCGATTGCCGCGAGTGACGCTGTACAGGGCGACCAGCGTGTCGGCCTCTTCGGCCGAGCGGCGCAAAAGAATGAAGGCCTGCTGCTCGTCGCCACCATTGAGACGGGCGTTGTTGAACACATCGTTGGCCCAGATGCTGGCCTCGCCGCAGTCACGGCCCTGGCACCAGAACAGCGGATAGCCACCGTCACGCTGCAGCTCCTCACGCGCGCTGGTAAAGGCCTCGCGGGCAGTGCGCTCCACCGGCAGTTCGTAGGTGACCGAGCTGACCTGGCCACGGCTCTCGACCTTGCCCTCGACGCGCAGGCGACCGCTGATCTTGCGTACCGGGCCCATGGGGTAGACCCTCTCCCCCTCCACGACCGGACGCTGGTCGACCACCTTGGCGTCGGCCGGCACCGGCAGGCTCCCGGCCCACAGCAGCGGGCTGGCGAGTGTGAGGCAGGCGGCGATGGCACTGCGAACGAGGAACGGCGCGCTCATCGGCCGTCCTTGCGGCGCCGGGCGCCGTGGCGAAGATCGTGAATGTCTGGCATGTATGGTTGTCTCCCTGTTCAACCCGCCAAGCCTCGACACTTGTCCAGTGCAAGTCAAGCAAAGCCAAAGAAGCGATTGAAACAGTCTGCGACAAGGGCCGCGCCCTGCGCATCGTTCAAGTGCAGATGATGACCACCGGGCAAGGCCACCTGCTCGAAGGGTAGCTGCTCCAGCAGACTTGTGTGGCGCGCCAGCATGCCGTCCTCGGCGATCACCAGGCAGGTCGGGCAGCTCACCCGGTGCACAAAGGCCATGGCCTGCGCCTCGTTCAGGCGCACTGGCGACGGCAAGGTCAGGCGAATGTCGCTGCGCCAACTGAAACCGCCAGGCACTGGCATGAGCCCACGCTGGGCGAGCAGTTCGGCAGCTTCGCGGCTAACTGCGACCATGCCCTTCATCCGCGCCTGCACGCCCGCCTCCTGAGTCGGGTACACCGACTTGCGCTTGCCATCCAGGCGCAGTTGCGCCTGCAGTGCCATACCCAGGCGCTCGGCGGCATTCTGCTCGGCGACCGTAGGCGGGATGACGCCATCGATCAACGCCAGATGGCTGATCCGTTCAGGCAGTGCGCCCGCCAGCTGCACCGAGATGATCGCCCCCAGCGAATGCCCAAGCAGGCCAAAGCGCTCCCAGCCCAGTTGCTCGGCTACTCGCAGCACGTCATGGGCATAATCGGCAAGGTTGTAGCTCGCCCCGGCCGGACGATGCTGTGAATAGCCGTGCCCGGCCAGGTCGAGCGCGACAATGCGCAGGCCTTTCAGGCGCGGGGCCAGATGGGCGAAGCTGTTGGCGTTATCGAGCCAGCCGTGCAGAGCGATCACCGGCAGGCCGTCGGCAGGGCCGAACAGGTGTGCAGCCAGTTCGATATGGCCCAGGCTCAGGCGAATCTCCTCGACCTGAGCGCTCATGTCTGGCTCCAGCGATCGAACAGGCCCTTGATCAGGCTGGCAGTATCGGTGGGCCGCTCCAGTGGAAACATGTGCCCGCCCGGAACGCTGTGATACTCCCCCTGCGGCATCGCACGTACCGCCATGGCGTGGTGCTTGCGGATCACCCGACTGCGATCGCCACGCACCATGGCCAGTGGCACCTGCAGTTGACGCGCAGGGGCCGGGCTGACATGCGGAATGCTGCGGTAGATGCGCATCTCGGTGCTGGGGTCGAAGCGCAGACGCACGCCCTCCTCCACCGTTTGCAACCCGTGCTCGAGATAGGCTTCGAGGCAATCGGGATCGAACTGGCGGAACAGCGTCTTGCTGGCGAAATAACTGCGCGCGCTGTCGCGATCAGGAAACGCCTCGCGCCGTCCTTCGGTTCGCCCGGCTGGCGTGATGCGATCGATGAAACCGAAGCGCTTGGCGGTGCGGATCAGCCACTGGTCAGCGCGGGTCAGCACCGGCGAATCGAGCATCACCACACCGCGGTAGAGCTCGGGTCGGCGCAGGGCGGCGTGCAGGTGCAGCACACCACCGAGGGAATGACCGACACCCCAGACCGGTGCCGCCTGCTGCGCCAGATGGTGCAGCAGTTCGTCGACCAGGTTCTGCCAGTTGTCATCCACTGGAAAGCGCGGGTCGTGGGCATGCTGCTCCAGGTGACAGACCTGGTAGTCCGGGGCCAGGGCCGCGAACAGCTTGCCGTAGGTGGCTGAAGGGAAACCGTTGGCATGGGCGAAGAAGATCTGCTGCGACATGACCGCCTGGTCCGACTGGAGAGTGATAGCCCATTGTCAGCAACCTGCCGGTTGGCGGCAACGTTCTGAAAGGTCATCGGCAAGGGCTATCAGGTCACGGCGCGCTATCGAGGCGACGCAACACCACGCTGCGCCAGAGCGATACCTGGTATTTCTGTCAGTTTCACCCGTTTCTTGCCTGGTTCACACTGAGCCATAAACCCCGGGAAACCTGAGGAGTCGACGATGTCAACCGCTGAGGGCAAGCAGCAACTGCATACGCGCAACCCGGTCTCGCGGCCTCTGACTTTCAAGGTCACACGCAGCGCCGAGACAGACTACCCCAAACCTTCCGTACTGCAGGCAACGGGCGACAGGCTCGATCCCATCGACGTGCTCAACGGCGCTACCGTAAGGGCACAGTATCCGGCCATGCTACCCAGTGACATCCTGGCAGTGAACTGGTCCGGGAGCACTGCTGCAGACAGTTGGCAGAGCGACCAGCAACCCGGAAGTCTATTGGGTTATGTCGATTTCCAGGCGCCTGTCAGCGTGGTGGCTGCCAGCCAGGGCAAGACGGTCACCCTGCGCTACGCAGTAGTACGCAGTGGTCAGGCCGCGAAATTATCCTCGCCACTGCTGCTGGCGGTAGGAACCCTGGCGCAAACCCATTTGCCTGCCCCTGTGATCCCCCAGGCCAACGCAACCACCAAGGTACTCGACCTCAACAACTTCACCGGTAATGCACAGGTCAAGGTTGAACCATGGCCATTGATCGCGGTGGGTCAACGGGTATGGGTCCGCTTGGACGGGACCCTCGAAAATGGCTCGACCCATACCTTTTACCTGACCCGAGGCGTAGAGGTCATCGCGGACCAGGTAGCCGCAAGACTGGACCTGATCTTGCAACGCAGCGAACTGGAGGCGCTCAAGCATGGCTCCAGCCTCACGGCAACGGTGTCGGTAACATTCGACGCCACCAACAACGAGGGACAGGCCCGAGTTTTCCCGGACGTGCTCTACACGCTCGAGAAGATCATCGCGGTCAGGCCCACCATCGTTTCCGTGAAAGACAACAACGGATTAGAGGTGCCGCACGGCAGCTCGACGACCTCGCCGAACCTGGTATTGAGCGGTCAGGCATCAGCCAACCAGCAGGTCGAAGTGCTCGACGGCGCCAGCGTGATAAGCACCGAGCCTGTCGCAGCGAACGGCAGTTGGACAAGCACACTGACAAGCTTGGGCGTGAAGACCTATGACTTCAAAGTCCGGGGCCTATACGCAGGCAATCCTGAGTCTGATGTATGGACCGTACACAGGATCCAGGAGCTGGTCCTTGCAAGACCGGTCATCCCCCTGGCCCCAGGCGATGTACTACCACCTCAAGCCGTCCCCTCCACTGGCCTGCCCGTCCTGGTCGAAGTCTACGGTGGCATGGCCATCGGCGATGCGGTGTCGGTGACTTTTGCGGGGATCGCTGGCACCCCGCAGACTGTTGGCAGCGTAAGTCGGCTCACGTTTTCTGTTCCCAAGGCTCAGGTAGACGGCAATGCGGGCAGAACGGTGGCTGTTCAGTACCTGGTCACCCGAGTCTCTGGAGGGGCGGCGGTCCCCTCGCCTGCCGTGAACCTGCGGATCAACGCGCTAACTCCGCCCCTGACCATCGACACAAGCCCCGTAACACTCAACGGCACCATTATCCGCGACTCGTCCATACCCACCAATCCTCCTGCTGGATCGCATGTGACTCGTACGGCCACCGGAGGGAAACCGCCATACCGCTACGCTGCCGAAAATCCAGCAATTGCTGATGTCAATCAGAGCTCAGGTAAGGTGATCTCTCTCAAAAGCGGAACCACCAGGATCATGGTTACGGATCAAGCAGGAGATACCGTCAGCTATTCAGTGACCTGTTCGAACATTCAGCTCCTGTTTGGGCTCGGCTCGTTCGGTTCATACGATAACGCTGTGCGACATGCTGCTAATCAAGGAGGGCGTTTACCAAGCGCCAACGAATGGAATAGTGCCAGGACTAACGGTGCCGCCAGCAGTGACCGATGGTGCTGGACAGCCGACGCCTCCGGCCTCTTGCGGATCGCAATCATTCCCGTCACCGGACAGCAACAGGCCCGAAACAAGAACACATCGACCGATGGATGGGGGATCAAGGCCAACTGACGTGCTCGACGCCAGGGCTATGCTTGCGGATCACCCCGCTGTGATCGCCACGCACCGTGGCCAGTGGTACCTGCAGGCCGGACTGACATGGGAATGCTGCGGTAGGTGCGCATCTCGGTGCTGGGGTCGAAGCGCAACACACACGCTTCTCCACCGTTTCATCGAAAACGCATCGAAACTGGCAAACAAACGCCAAGTGCAAAGCCGTTAAAGACCCAACGGCTTTCGTCCCTCTCCCCTTGCCAAAATGGGCGGACTATTAGCCGCAGAAGGCATGATGCAAAGTGCGCAGGGTCATCAGCCCCGCCAACGGCCAATCCCCTTCCAGCTCCGCCAAGCTGGCAGTACCCAGCGGCGCAGGCTGCTGAGCATGGCCATGCTCAAGCATACCCACCAAAGAACCCACCAGCGGCTGGTGGCTGACCAGCAACACATGTTCCAGCCCCAGGCGCTCAAGCTGCCCGATCACCTGCTGTACATTGCTCTCCGGCGTCAGCCAGGGCACGGTGCGCACCGATTCGGCGAAGCCCAGGGTGTCGTGTACCAGGGTGGCCGTCTGCTGGGCGCGCACGAAGGGGCTTGCGTAGATCGCCTGCAGTGGTTGGCCTAGCAAGCGCGCAGCACTGTGCAGCACTTGCTCGCGACCATGGGCCGTGAGGCGACGCTCGGCGTCGGTGTTGGCCCGTGGCTCTGCCTCGCCATGCCGCAGGATCCACAGCTTCACAGCTTGGGCTCCTCGTCGCGCACCGGGTGCGGTGCCGGGGCAACCGCATGCGGCGCCTCGCCTTCAGGGGCACGGGGGCCAGGCCAGTCGGCAAACGGCCAGGGTTTCTGGTCGGTGTGGAAGGTGCCGAAGCGACCGATCTGCGCCAGATACTGGCTGAGGCTGTCGCCGAAGTTCATCAGGCTGGCACTCGGCGCGCCATACACCAGACGGTAGATCAGTTGCACCAGCACCAGCCCGCCCAGCAGCAGCTCGGCCAGTTGCCAGACCACCAGGAACACCAGCATCCACAGCACCCGCAGGATGATCGACTCGCGCTGGGCGCGCTCGGGCGTATCGTTCATGTGTCGCTCCTTGCTCTGATTTGGAGCCGCTGACGGCTCAGTTGAAACCGCTGGTGGAAATGAAATCGACGTCGGTCTTGGGCTCTGCACGCATCAGGTGTTCGATCACCTGGGCCAGGGTTCGCCCCTCGAACAGAATCGCGTGCAGCCCGGCCACCAGCGGCATGTAGACCTGCACTTCCTGAGCCTTGGCCTTGAGCACTTTCAGGGTATTCACCCCTTCGGCCACTTCGCCCAGGCGGCTGACTGCCTCATCCAGGCTCAACCCCTGCCCCAGGGCATGTCCGACCTGGTAGTTGCGGCTCTTGGGCGAGGAGCAGGTGACGATCAGGTCACCCACCCCTGCCAGCCCCAGGAAGGTCATGGGGTTGGCGCCCTGGCTCACGGCGAAGCGGGTCATTTCGGCCAGCGCCCGGGTGATCAGCATGCTCTTGGTGTTCTCGCCCATCTCCAGCGCCACGGCCATGCCGGCGATGATCGCGTAGACGTTCTTCAGCGCGCCTCCAAGCTCCACACCGAAGCGGTCGGCGCTGGCATAGACGCGGAAGGTGCGCCCGTGCAGGACATCCTGCACGCGCTGGCACAGCGCCTCGTCCTCACTGGCAACCACAGTGGCGGTCAAGGCATGCTCGGCGATCTCACGGGCCAGGTTCGGCCCGGACAGCACGCCGATACGCGCCTGGGGGGCGATCTCTTCGAGAATCTGGCTCATCAGCTTGAAGGTCTGCGCCTCGATGCCCTTGGTCAGGCTGACCAGGCACTTGCCGCGCAGCAGCTCGGCATGTGGCGCGAGTACGCTGCGCAAGGCGCTCGACGGCAGCGCGACGAACACCAGGTCGCTCGATTGCAGGGTCGCCAGCAGGTCATTGACCGGCTCGACGCCGTCATGCAGGCGAATGCCTTTGAGGTAACGAGGATTCTCGCGGTTGGCGCGCATGGCCTCGGCCTGCTCCGGGTCGCGCATCCATTGACGCACCGGATTGCCGTTTTCCGCCAGCAGGTTCGCCACGGCGGTACCGAAGCTCCCGCCTCCCAGAACTGCAACAGGTTGCTGTTCAGTCATATTCAATCCGTTAAAGCCATTAAGTTGAGTGGCGACGCGGGCATTATACGGCTCGTCTGCTACAGAACCAGTGTCGGCACCAGCCTCTTCACAGGCAAAGCCGCCTGCACGGCGCGCGTACGCATGCCCTGCCGGAGGGGATTTATCCGAAAGAGGGTGGCAAATCCAGCGCAGATCACTGGAAAAACCCCCACGGTCGGTTACCATGCCTGGTTTATCCCGCACACAAGGCCGTCACGTGTTCCCAGGCACGCCTCCTGCCCCTCGCCTGCTGTTGCTGACCGCCCTGCTCGGGGGTTCGGCCATGGCCGATGACCTGTTCATCGACAACCAGGACCTGCCGCAGGTTCTGACCGCCACACGCCTGAAACAATCCCCGGCCGCGGTGCCCGGCAGCATGACCGTGCTCGACAGCGAACTGATCCGCGCCAGCGGTGCACGAGACATCCCCGAGCTCTTGCGCCTGGTGCCCGGCATGATGATCGGCTACGGCGCCGGTAACCAGCCGACCGTCAACTACCATGGCAGCAACGTCAACGACGCCCGGCGCATGCAGGTGCTGATCGACGGCCGTTCGGTGTACCGCGCAGGCCTCGCCACCGTGGACTGGAGCGACATCCCGCTGGCGATCGAGGATATCCAACGCATCGAAGTGTTCCGCGGCCCCAATACCGTCAGCTATGGCGCCAACGCCCTGATGGCCGTGGTCAACATCCTCACCCGCAGCCCCGCCGACAGCCACGGCACGCGATTGAAGATCACCCAGGGCCAGGATGGCATCAACGATTTCTATGCCAGCCAGGGCTTCGGCTGGGAAGGCGGCGATCTGCGCCTGTCGATGTCCGGCATGCAGGACGATGGCTTCGACAAGAACCAGTACGGCCAGGACTACCGCGACAGCCGCCGGCTGACCCGCTTCAACCTCAGCGCCAGCCACACCCTGGCGCCCGACCAGACCCTCGAATGGCAACTGGCGGCCAAGGAAGGCAGCAACCAACGCCCCTACACCTATACCCCGGTGTTCCCCTTCATCACCGGACGTGGCGACAACGCCGACCTCAACGCCAAGGATTACGCAGGCTCGGTGCGCTGGAACATCGACTTCAGCCCCGAGCACAGCCTGTACGTACAAGGCTCGGCGCAGCAGTTCGACCGCCAGCAGGTATGGCGTGCCTGCGATGCGACGCTGGCCTTCAGCCCCGAGTTGACCCGGCTGTGGCAACTCAATCCAGACTACGCCGAACAAGTGGCGCGCAACGCCAACAACCCGCCCAACAACAACGACCCGGTATTGCAGAGCCTGCGCAACCAGATCAAGAGCCAGTGGGACAACGGCGGTAACCGTGAAGTCTGCGGTGATGTCGACCAGAGCACCCGCGAAACCCGCTACGACCTGGAAATCCAGGATACCCTGAGCCTCACCGACACCCTGCGCCTGCTCAGCGGCTTCAACTACCGCTATGACCGTGCCGACTCGCAGACCTACTTCAACGGCAGCCTCGACGACCGCACCTGGCGCTTGTTCGGACAGCTCGAATGGCGTGCCGACGAACACTGGATCCTCCAGGGTGGGGCCATGTTCGAGGACAGCGAGTTGTCCGGCAGCTCGCTGACTCCGCGCGTGGCGGTCAACTACCTGATCACTCCGCGCCACGGCCTGCGTGCGGTGTACTCCGAGGCCGTACGTTCGCCGGACATGTTCGAGAACAACGTCAACTGGAGCTACACCGTCAAGAACCTCACGCCCAATGCGCTGGGTTTGCAGAACGGTGAATACTTCGTCAAGACCCGTGGCCCGGGCAACCTCGACCAGGAGCGTATGCGCTCGCGCGAGCTGGGCTACAACGGCTACTTCGCGGACATCGACCTGAGCCTGGACGTCAAGCTGTTCTACGACGAAATCACCGGGATGATCAGCGAGCCACTGAAGAACAACCAGTACATCGCCAGCAATGCCAACAAGGCCCGCTTCAGCGGCACCGAGACACAATTGGACTGGCGCCTGAGCATGCGCGACCGTCTGCGCCTGACCTATGCCTACGTTGACGCCTGGGCCAGCAACCCCGACGACCGCCGCCTCAGCGCACGCAACAGCGGCTCGGCCGGCTGGATGCGCGACTGGGGCCAGGGATGGTCGAGTGCCCTCTTCTATTATGGCGACGACGCTCTCAACCAATACCGCTACGAGCGTATAGACCTGCGTGTGGCCAAGCGCCTGCGGGTGTATGGCAGCTCGCTGGAGCTCGCCGCGCTGTGGCAACAGCGCCTGGACGACCAGCCCACCACCATCGAGCAGAACCGCTACGACAGCCGCCATCGCCTGAGCTTCAGCGCGGAGCTGGAGTTCTGATGCTGCGCCTGCTGCGCCTGTTGCTGCTATGCCTGTGGCCGATGGGCGCGCTTTCGGCCAGCGAAATCTTGCTGGTGGGCGGCGAAGACCAGCCCGGAGTGCGCAGTTTCGTCGCCGCACTGGAGGCGCGCCGCCCTCACGACCACGTGCGCTTTCAGACCGTGGCGCAGCTGCCCCGCCCAGCGTTGCTCAAACCCGAGACCCGCTTGATCCTGCTGGACAACGTCGCACTCGACTGGCGCATGGGCGAAACCGCAGGTCCTGCGGCGCTGGCCCTGCGGGTCAGCCGCGTGCAGGCCGAACAGCGCCTGGGAAAGTCGCGCCCCTCCTACCTGAGCCTTCTGTGGAGCGACCCGCCACTGCCACGGCAACTACGCCTGACCCGCTACCTGCTACCGCAAGCGCGACGCATTGGCGTACTGTACGGCCCCGGCAGCCGCTTTCTGATCGATGAGCTGCGCCAGGCTGCGCGTGGACTGGGTCTGGAGATCGTCGCCCAGGACTGGGCCGACCTGCGTGACAGCCGCCCGTTGCAGCACCTGCTGGGCAACAGCGACGTTCTGCTGGGAATCGACGATCCCGAGTTGTACAACTCCAAGACCGCCAAGAACGTCCTGCTCAGCAGCTATGGCCGACAGATGGCGCTGATCGGCCCCAACGCCGGCTTCGTTCGCGCTGGCGCCCTGGCGAGCACCTACAGCGACCAGGACGACTGGCTGGCAGTACTCGACGACTTGCTCGACCAGCCACCGGCACACTGGCCCCGTAGCCTCTACCCCGAACACTACGGGGTCAGCGGCAACCAGCAGGTCGCCCGCGCCCTGGGCCTGGAGCCCATCGATCCGAACGCCGCCGCCCTGGCCCTGGCCGAAGGAGAACCCACCCCATGACCAAGCGCCTGAGCTGGGACATCCACACACGCACCCAGATCATCAGCCTGGGGCCCGCGCTGCTGCTCACCCTGCTGTTGATCAGCTTCTTTACCTTCGTGCGTATCCAGGACTTGCGGCAGGAGCTCAACCACACCGGTCAACTGATCGCCAACCAACTGGCGCCAGCCTCCGAATACGGGGTGATCTCAGGCAACAACGAGGTGCTCGAAAGCTTGATGCGGGCGACCCTGAGCATCCCTCACGTGCGTTTTCTCGAGGTGCAGGACAGCCGCAACCACATCCTGGTCTACGTCGAGCAGTCGGGTGAAAGCGTCAGCCGCGCCCAGCGCGTCGAGGTGTTCCAGGCGCCCATTCGCCTGCAACAGATCCGCCTGGACAACGACTTCCTGCAGGAAGGCAAGACGCCCCCCAGCATTGGCGACGATTACCTGGGGCGAGTGATCGTCGGCATGTCCGACGACGCCTTCAGCGAACGCCAGCAGGAGATCGTGATCAAGGCCGGCATTCCCGCGCTGTTCGCCTTGCTGTTTACCTTCCTCCTCGCCCGGCGCTTGGCCAGGAGCCTGTCCAAGCCGATCAGTGACATGGGGCATGCGGTCGAGGCCATCCAGCAGGGCGAGTTCAACGCCCCATTGCCAGTGGTCGACGATAGCGAACTGGGCCATCTGGCACGCCACATCAACAACCTTGCCAGCGCCCTGGACCAGGCCAGCCACGAGCAGAGCCAGGCCATTGCCCAGTTGACCCAGGCCCGCGAGGAGGCCGAGCAGGCCAACCGCGCCAAGTCCGACTTCCTGGCGATGATGAGCCACGAGCTGCGGACCCCGATGAACGGCGTACTCGGCATGCTGCAGTTGCTGGAAACCACCCCGCTGACCGGTGAGCAAGCCGAATACACGGCCGTGGCCAGCGAGTCTACCGGCCACCTGCTCAAGGTGATCAACGACATCCTCGACTTCTCGCGTATCGAACGCACCAGCCTGGAACTGGAGCACATCGATTTCAACCTTGGCGAGCTGATTGCCAGCAGCGTGCAATCGTTCCAGCACAGCGCCCAACAGCGCAACCTGGCCCTGCACCTGCACCTGCCGCCGGGCATGGACCGCCTGCAAGTGATCGGCGATCCGACACGCATCCGCCAGATCCTGTTGAACCTGGTAGGCAATGCGTTGAAGTTCACCGAGCGCGGCGAAGTGGAGATCGAGGCCCGCTGGCAAATGCTCGACCGTCAGCTGCTCTGGCTGACCTGCGCGGTCCGCGATACCGGCATCGGTATCGACAGCGATCGCCTGGAAACGATGTTCGTCGCCTTCCAGCAAGCCGACAGTTCTATTTCAAGGCGTTACGGCGGCACCGGCTTGGGCCTGTCCATCGCCCGTACCCTGGCCGAGCGCATGGGCGGCAAGTTGCGCGGCGAAAGCCGCGAGGGCATGGGTTCGACCTTCACCCTGGAAGTCCCTCTGATGCTGTCGAGCAGGCCAGCAGCGCGCCTGCTCGGTCACGAGCATGACGCACTGCTGGGTGGCGACGGCCAGCGCGTCCTGCTGGTGGAAGACAATCCGGTCAACCAGAGCGTCATCGAAGCCATGCTGCGCAGCCTGGGCTTCGAGGTCAGCGTGGCACTGGACGGCGCGCAAGCGGTGGAAATGGCGGGCCAGCAAAGTTTTGCGGCGATCCTGATGGACTGTCGCCTGCCCCAGATGGACGGCTACGAAGCCACACGCCGCATCCGCCAGCACGGCGCGCAACTGCCGATCATCGCCTTGACCGCCAATGCCCTGCAGGGCGATCGTGAACGCTGCCTGGCTGCAGGAATGAACGATTACCTGAGCAAACCGTTCAAACGTACCGATCTGCAACGCATTCTGCAGCGCTGGTTGCCCGGCCGGACAGCCGCGACTGGCGATTAATGATAAAGTGCGGCAGTCTTAAAGACTGGACAGGGCCGTCGTTGGCCCTGAAAATAAAACTTTCAGTGCACACCTGTACTTCTTTTGCCAGGTGCGCTGTGACTTTCACCACAACGCAATAGTCTACCTGTAGGCTGCCGCCCGGACTCTCTAGGATTTCGGGTCGGCCGGGAAGATTCATCCCCTGCCACAGGGGGTTATTGAGGAGCTCGCATGACCAAACAACACGCCTTTACTCGGGAAGACCTGCTGCGCTGCAGTCGCGGTGAGCTGTTCGGCCCCGGTAATGCGCAACTGCCCGCCCCGAACATGCTGATGGTAGACCGCATCACCCACATCAGTGAGGAAGGCGGCAAGTTCGGCAAAGGTGAATTGGTCGCCGAGCTGGATATCACTCCAGACCTGTGGTTCTTCGCCTGCCACTTCGAAGGCGATCCGGTGATGCCGGGCTGCCTGGGCCTCGACGCCATGTGGCAGCTGGTTGGCTTTTTCCTCGGCTGGCAGGGCCTGCCGGGCCGCGGTCGCGCACTGGGTTCGGGCGAAGTGAAGTTCTTCGGCCAGGTGCTGCCTACCGCCAAGAAAGTCACCTACAACATCCATATCAAGCGCGTCCTGAAAGGTAAGCTGAACATGGCCATCGCCGATGGCTCGGTCAGCGTCGACGGTCGCGAGATCTACACCGCCGAAGGCCTGCGGGTCGGCGTGTTCACCTCCACTGACAATTTCTAAGGGTTATTCGCATGCGCCGCGTCGTTATCACTGGTCTGGGCATCGTTTCGTGCCTGGGCAATGACAAAGCTACCGTCACCGAAAACCTGCGCAACAGCCGTCCGGGTATCCGTTACAACCCGGAATACAAGGAAATGGGGCTGCGTAGCCAGGTTTCCGGCTCTATCGACCTGAACCTTGAAGAGCTGATCGACCGCAAGGTCTATCGCTTCGTTGGTCACGCCGCCGCCTACGCCTACCTGGCGATGCAGGACGCGATCAAGGACGCAGGCCTGACCGAAGAGCAGGTGTCCAGCCCACGCACCGGCCTGGTTGCAGGTTCCGGCGGCGCTTCGACCCTGAACCAGATGGAAGCACTGGACACCCTGCGCGAGAAAGGCGTCAAGCGTGTCGGCCCGTACCGTGTCACCCGTACCATGGGCAGCACCGTATCGGCGTGCCTGGCTACCCCGTTCAAGATCAAGGGCATCAACTACTCGATCTCGTCGGCCTGTGCCACCTCCGCACACTGCATCGGCACCGCGCTGGAGCAGATCCAGTGGGGCAAACAGGACATCGTCTTCGCCGGCGGCGGTGAAGAAGAGCACTGGAGCCAGTCGTTCCTGTTCGATGCCATGGGCGCCCTGTCGACCAAGCGCAACGAAACCCCTGAGCTGGCCTCGCGCGCCTACGACGCTGACCGTGATGGCTTTGTCATCGCTGGCGGTGGCGGCATGGTGGTGGTCGAGGAGCTGGAACACGCCCTGGCCCGTGGCGCCAAGATCTACGCCGAAATCGTCGGCTACGGCGCGACTTCCGATGGTTACGACATGGTTGCCCCAAGTGGCGAAGGCGCGATCCGCTGCATGCAGCAGGCGCTGTCCACCGTCGACACCCCGATCGACTACCTGAACACCCACGGCACCTCGACGCCGGTCGGCGACGTCGCTGAAATGAAAGGCGTGCGCGAAGTGTTCGGCGACAAGGCACCCAAGATCAGCTCGACCAAGAGCCTGTCCGGCCACTCACTGGGCGCCGCTGGCGTGCACGAGGCGATCTACTGCCTGCTGATGATGGAAAACAACTTCATCGCCGGCTCCGCCAACATCGACGAGCTGGACCCAGAGGTCGCCGACCTGCCGGTACTGCGTCAGACCGAAGAAAACGCCAAGATCGACACGGTCATGAGCAACAGCTTCGGCTTCGGCGGCACCAACGCCACCCTGGTGCTCAAGCGCTGGACTGGCAAGTAAGACGCTGCTGCGACAACGAAAACGCCCCGACTGGTTCGGGGCGTTTTCATTTGTGTTGCCTGCGAAAGGGTCGGAAGCTCAACGCTGCCTGGGCAGCACCGCAAGGAAATTATCCCTCGCCACCTTGCGCGCCACGGCTTCAGGCAACGCATCCAGAAAAGGCGCGAATCCGTGCATCTGCTCGCCGACACTGCCGAACTTGCCCACCACATCCGAACCCAGCATGAATCGATCGGGGAAGCGCTCGACCAGCGCCAGCCACGCCTTGCGGGGCTGGCCCTGCTCATCCAGCAGATAGGGCTTCAGTACACTCCACGACAGGTCGATGTACAGATTCGGATAAGCCTCGAGCATGCGCGCAAGCGTTGGCAGGATGAAGTCCATCTGCGTCTGGTGACGATGGATCTCCATGCTGGTACCGGCATGGGCCCAGATGAAACGCGTATGGGGGTGATTGCGCAGCGGCTCCTCGATCTCCGCCAGGTACAACGGGTTACGCTCACGCTTGGAGGTGATGTTCGAATGCACCAGCACCGGCAAGTCACGCTCGGCTGCCAGGTGATAGATGCGGGTCATCGCTTCGTTGTTGGCTCTCGGCGTGTCACCGCTGGTCAGTGCAGTGAGGTCATCATGCCGGGTGAACACCTCTCCGATGCCCTGCCAGAACCCCGGATGCAAGTCGAGCATGCGCTCGATGTGGCTGACCGCGTTCTTGTCCACCGGGTTGAAACCCGACAGGAATGGATGAAAGCGTTTCTGCTGCTCGGCCGGCAACTTCTGCACCGCTGCCACTACATGGATATCGGTAGCGCTGAACCAGTAGGCATCAGCGTCGTCGCCCGCGTAATAGCGTGGGCGCTTGGGTTCATCCTCATGCCATTTCTTCGCCACCGGGATACCGGAAATCATTGCGTGCTCGACGCCGGCCTCGTCCATGGCTTTCAGCAGTGCAGGCATGCCTTCGGTTTCCTGGAAGAAGTCGACGTAATGCAGATGGGCGTCACTGTAGCGGTAGTCGCGCGCTTGCGCCGCCTGGCACAGGCACCCGGATAACACGATGCAGGCCAGCACTCTGGCAATCATGGAGCAGCTTCCTTGTTCCAGTCAGGAACAGGGTAGACCCGCGCGCCTGCAAGACGGTTCAGCACGCCGCCGCGACCCGCTATGCTAGGCGCACCCCCTGCCCGTCCGGAGCCCGACCATGAGCAGCCCCCTGATCATCCGCCCACGTGCCGAATCAGTGGAGGGCCAACCGATCCTGCGTCCGCTGCCATCGGCTCAGTGCCGCAGCGTCGGCCCCTTCGTGTTCTTCGACCACATGCTGGAAACCGACTATGCACCCGGCAACGGCATGGACATCCGCCAGCACCCGCATATCGGCCTGTCGACCCTGACCTACCTGTTCGAAGGAGAGATCCTGCACAAGGACAGCCTGGGCTCGAATCAGCGCGTGCTACCAGGTGACGTCAGCTGGATGACTGCCGGACGCGGCGTGGCCCATGTGGAACGTACGCCGGCACAAGCCTTCGCCGAGGGCTCGCGGCTGCACGGCCTACAGGTGTGGCTGGCATCGCCCAAGACGCACGAACAGGGCGATCCGAGCTACAGCTACCACCCCGCAAGCAGCTTGCCGGTGAGTGACAACCTGGGGGTACGCATCCGCCTGATCGCCGGCACCGGATTCTGCCTGGAGTCGCCAGTACCGGTGCTCTCTCCTACCCTCTACGCCCAGGTGCAGATGCAGGCGGCAACCTCGCTGATCGTGCCGAACGAGCACGCACAACGAGCACTGTACCTGCTCGACGGCGAGCTGGTGCTAAACGGCGACGAGGTAGAGGCGTGCAGCCTGGTGGTGCTGCCAGAGGGCGAAGCCGTGGAGCTGTATGCCGAAGGCGAGTGCCAGTTCGTGCTGATAGGCGGCGCGCCGCTGGACGGACCCCGGCGGATGAACTGGAATTTCGTTGCCAGTGATCCGCAGTTGATCGAACAGGCCCGGGCACGCTGGGCGGCAGGTGACTGGCCGCAGGTGCCGGGGGAGACCTCCCAGATCGAGCTACCTCGCTAGGTTGGGCCGCTTCGCGGCCGTTCGCCGGCAAGGCCGCTCCCACAAGGATGGAGCAACCCTGACAAGCAGCGCTGCACCTGTGGGAGTGGGCTTGCCCGCGAAGGGCTGCATAGCAGCCCCAATACACTGTCAGTGTGTAAACACTTCTTCCAGCAGATTGTGCATCGCACGGAAGGCCCGCTCCGAGGTGCGACGGTCGTACTGCATCTTGCCCGGCACGTTGGCATTCGGGTCGGTAAACGAATGTACCGCACCGCCATAGCTCAACAGTTGCCAATCGACCTTGGCAGCGTTCATTTCAGCCTCGAACGCCGGCAGTTGCTCCTGGGGCACCAGCGGGTCGGAAGCACCGTGGAGCACCAGCACCGAGCCCTTGATGCGCTTGGCATCTTCAGGGTTCGGCGTGTCCAGGGTGCCGTGGAACGACACCGCCGCTTTCAGATCAGCGCCGGTACGTGCCAGCTCCAGGGCGCAGCAGCCGCCGAAGCAGAAACCAAAGGTACCTACCTTGCCCGGCGCCAGCAGCGCCTTGGACTGCCCGAGCAATTGCGCCAGGGCTTCCTGCATGCGCTTGCGCAACTCGGCGCGGTCATTTTTCAGCGGCATCATCGCCGCACCGGCCTCATCGGCGCTCGACGGACGCACGCCCTGGCCATACAGGTCGGCGATCAGCACCACATAGCCCTTCTCGGCCACTTCCTTGGCGATTCGCTCGGCACCTTCGCCGATGCCCATCCAATTCGGCGCCATCACCAGCCCTGGCCGCCCCAACGCCCCCGGCTCGTAAACCAGACGGCTTTCATAGCCTCTGCCGGAAACGTGATAGACCAGCGACTCGACGATTACCTTGCTCATCAAACTCCTCCTGAACCTGGAACTGTTCCGTATCACGACGTTAGTGTGTACGGTCCCCGGTACAAAAGGCTAGCCGATGCTGGCGATCTTTCATGATTGCACAGGCACCGGTGCAGCGCCGAGCAAGCGCCAGGCGACCACCAGCGCCAAGCCCACGCACACCGCTCCCGCCAGATACACCGACGCCACGCCCCAGGTACTGGCCAGCACGCCAGCCAGGGGGCTGGCAATGCCCAGCGCGATATCGAGAAACGCCACATAAGCGCCCATGGCCAGGCTACGGGTCTGCGGGGGCGCGCGACGCACCGCCTCCACGCCGAACGCTGGAAACGCCAGCGAGTAGCCAAAGCCGGTCAAGGCCGCCCCCAGGTAGGCAACCGCTTCGCTCGCCGCGCCCCAGATGAGCAATTGCCCGATCAGCTCGACTGCCACGCTCACCAGCGCGACGCGCGCGCCACCGATCTTGTCCGGAAGATGGCCGAAGAGGATCCGCGCAACGATGAACGCGACGCCGAAGGCAGTGAATGCCAGCGACGCATCGCCCCAGTCGCGGGCAGCGAACAAGAGAGCGATGAAGGCCGTTATCAAGCCGAAACCGACACTGGACAAGGCAAGGCCAAGACCCGGCGTCAGCACCGCCCCCAGCACCTGGTAGAAGGGTGTACGACGGGTCGCAGTCGGCGCCACACCACGTACACCCATGACGCCAGCAAGTGCAAGCAGCGGGATGGCGATGGTCGCCAGGCTGATCCCAAGGAACCCCCACTGCGCCGCGATCATGACCCCTATCGGAGCGCCCAGCGCATAAGCCGCGAAGATCGCGATACCGACCCAGACCATCACCTTGCCGGCATTCTGTGGCCCTACCCGCCCGACCGCCCAGCCCAACGCCCCGGTCACGATCAGGCTTTCGCCGAGAGCCAGCAGGATGCGACCGAGCAGCAGCAGCCATACAGACGCCTGCGCACTGCTCAGAAACAGCAGCGAGGCCAGGTACGCCAAGCCCGATGCTGCGGCAAACAGCAATCCGAGGAGCACCGCCCGCTTGGCGCCGCGCACATCGGCAAAATTGCCGGCCCAGGCCCTGGAAAGCAGGGCGGCGATGAACTGGCTGCCCACCACCAGCCCGATCACGACCGTGCCCATGCCGAGCCGGTCATGCAAGTGCAAGGGCAATACCGGCATTTGCACGCCGATGGTGAGGAAGCCGATGAAGACGGCCAGGGTGATCGGCAGCAGCGTCAGAAATACACTGCCTGCCGCTGATGGCGAGAAACGCAAGGATTGTTGATTCATTGGGATGATCTTCGTCATGGAATACTGCGGGCACCTTTGCGGTCCCCGGGTTGGTAGGGCTCAGTCGGCGTGATAACCGGGTTGATCGAGCTCGGTGAGCAGGTCGGGCCAGCCGGGTTGCCAGCCCAGCAGCCAGCGAGTGCGGGCGCTGGAGGCCGCCATATCGGCCCCGGCCATCATGGCGAACCAGCCAAAGTGTTCTGCGGGGCGCGGTTCCACCGGCACACCCAACTGGCGCCCGATCACCTGGGCTATCGCCTTGAACGGCACGGCCTCGTCTGCTACGGCGTGGTACACCGGTTGGCTGACGCCTTCCTCCAGGGCCAGGCGGTACAGACGCGCAGCATCCTGGCGGCGCACACCCGACCAGCAATTGCGTCCCTCACCGATGTACGCCGAAACTCCGCTCTGGCGTGCCAACTTCGCCAGGATAGGCACGAAGCCGTGGTCACCCAGACCATGCACCGAGGGCGGCAGGCGCACGGTGGCAGCACGCACACCGCACTCGGCCAAGGCTCGTGCCGCCGCTTCGGATTGGCGCAGCCCGCCGGAAACCGGCCTGTCCGCTTCGACCGCATGACGCGGCAGGCCGGAAAGGCCCGAGGTCACCAGCAAAGGCCGTTGCGAGCCCTGCAATGCACTGCCCAGCACGTCTATCACCTGACGGTCCTGCTCACAGTTTGCGGCGAACCGGGAAAAGTCGTGGTTGAACGCGGTATGGATCACCGCATCGGCCGAAGCTGCTGCCTGGCGCAGGGCATCGTGGTCATCGAGGGTCGCGCAGAGTACGCCTGCCCCCGTGGAAGCCAGGGCGGCGGCCTTCTCGCTGGAGCGGGCAAGCCCGGTGACGCGATGACCGGCCTCGATCAAATCACGGGTCACCGCCGAGCCCAGCCAGCCCGTGGCACCGGTTACGAATACATGCATGAGCTACTCCTGAAGCGATGGTAAACCTGACTGATTCGTCGTATCAGGAGCAAATGGTACGGCCGATGTTCCAGGTTGGATAATCGCCAGGAGAGTCGCATTAGCCATGCAAAACAACCCATTGATAAATATCGATTCATGGGAAGAAATCGACATTCGGGATCGCATTTGCAGTCGCATTTGCGACCAGGCATCGGGTTGAATCAGGCGAACCCGCCCACCTAAGATGCGCACAAATCATCACATCAGCGCCATGGACATGACCCGCAAACGCCCACAGATCACCTCGCGCAAGCACCCTCAGCAGGCCCGCTCGACCGAGCTGGTCTCTGCGATCCTGCAGGCCGCCACGCAGGTGCTGGCCGATGAAGGCGTCACCCGCTTCACCACGGCGCGGGTAGCGGAAAGAGCCGGCGTGAGCGTGGGATCGCTGTACCAGTACTTTCCAAACAAGGCGGCGATCCTGTTCCGGCTGCAGGTCGAAGAATGGCGCGAAACCAGCGAGATGCTCAGCAGCATTCTCGAGGATGTCGGCAAACCCGTATTCGAGCGTCTGCGCATGCTGGTGCAGGCGTTCATTCGCTCGGAGTGCGAGGAGGCGTCGATGCGCGTGGCACTGAACGATGCAGCCCCCCTTTACCGCGATGCGCCGGAGATCCAGCAGGCGCGCGCGGCGGCAGACCTGACCTTCGAGCGTTTCATCGAGGAAGTGCTGCCCCAGGCCAGTGCTCAGACCCGGGCCCTGGCAGGCGAGCTGATCGTCAGCACCTTCGCCAGCGCTGGCAAAAGTTTCTCGGAACAGCCGCGCACCGAGGCGCAGATCAAGGCCTACGCCGATGCGATGGCCGATATGTTCTGCGCATACCTGACAAGCTTGCGCTAGCGCTCGGCGGGCACAAAAAAACCCGCCGAAGCGGGTTTTTTCATGAAGCTCGAACTCAGGCCGACAGCTCGACCAGCAGCTTGTTCAAGCGACGTACATACGCCGCCGGATCCTTCAGGCTGTCACCGGCAGCCAAGGCCGCTTGGTCGAACAGGATGTGCGACAGCTCCGAGAAGCGGTCCTCGCTCTGCTCGTTGTCGAGCTTCTCGATCAGCGGATGAGTCGGGTTGAACTCGAAGATCGGCTTGGAATCCGGCACTTTCTGCCCACTGGCCTCGAGGATCTGGCGCATCTGCAAGCCCAGGTCCTGCTCGCCAATGGCCAGGATCGCCGGGGAGTCGGTCAGGCGGTGGGAAACGCGGACTTCAGCCACGCTGTCACCCAGCGCACTCTTCAGACGCTCGACCAGCCCTTCCTTGTCCTTGGCGACTTCTTCCTGGGCCTTCTTGTCCTCTTCGGAATCCAGCTTGCCCAGGTCCAGGTCGCCACGCGCGACGTCAACAAAGCCCTTGCCTTCGAACTCGCTCAGGTAGCTCATCAGCCACTCGTCGATGCGATCGGTCAGCAGCAGCACTTCGATACCTTTCTTGCGGAAGACTTCCAGGTGCGGGCTGTTCTTCACCTGCGCATACGACTCACCGGTGAGGTAGTAGATCTTGTCCTGGCCTTCCTTGGCGCGGGCCAGGTAGTCCGCCAGGCTGACGCTCTGTTCGCCGCTGTCGTCGTGGGTGGAGGCAAAGCGCAGCAGGCCTGCGATCTTCTCCTTGTTGGCGAAGTCTTCCGCCGGGCCTTCCTTCAGCACCTGGCCGAAGTTCTTCCAGAAGCCTTTGTACTGCTCGGGCTCGTTCTTGGCCAGCTTCTCCAGCATGTCCAATACGCGCTTGGTCAGGGCCGACTTCATCGAGTCGATGATCGGGTCTTTCTGCAGGATTTCACGCGACACGTTCAGCGACAGGTCGTTGGAGTCGACCACACCCTTGATGAAGCGCAGGTACAGCGGCAGGAACGACTCGGCCTGGTCCATGATGAACACGCGCTGCACATACAGCTTCAAGCCGCGCGGCGCTTCGCGCTGGTACAGGTCGAAGGGGGCGCGGGCCGGTACGTACAGCAGCGAGTTGTACTCGAGCTTGCCTTCGACCTTGTTGTGGCTCCAGGCCAGCGGGTTCTCGAAGTCATGGCCGATGTGCTTGTAGAACTCTTGGTATTCCTCGTCCTTGATCTCGGTACGCGAACGGGTCCACAGGGCGCTGGCGCGGTTGACGGTTTCCCATTCCTCGGCCGGCTGTTCTTCGCCTTCGGCGGCAGCAGCCTGCTCCTTGGGCAACTGGATCGGCAGGGCAATGTGGTCGGAGTACTTCTTGACCACGTTGCGCAGACGCCAGCCGTCGGCGAACTCCTGCTCGTCCTTCTTCAAGTGCAGGACGATGCGAGTGCCGCGCTGCGGCTTGTCGATGGTGGCGACTTCGAAGTCGCCCTCGCCTTTGGACGACCAGTGCACGCCTTCGGCTGCAGGTGCGCCGGCACGACGGCTGAAGACATCGACCTTGTCGGCGACGATGAAGGCAGAGTAGAAGCCCACACCGAACTGACCGATCAGGTGCGAATCCTTCTTCTGGTCGCCGGTGAGGTTCTTCATGAAGTCGGCGGTGCCGGACTTGGCGATGGTGCCCAGGTGCGCGATGACATCAGCGCGGCTCATGCCGATACCGTTGTCCTCCAGCGTCACGGTGCCAGCGTCCTTGTCGAAGCTGACGCGAATCTTCAGATCGGCATCGCCCTCGAGCAGCTCAGGCTTGGCCAGGGCTTCGAAACGCAGCTTGTCGGCAGCGTCAGAGGCGTTGGAGATCAGCTCGCGAAGGAAGATCTCCTTGTTCGAGTACAGCGAATGGATCATGAGGTGCAGCAGTTGCTTGACCTCGGTCTGGAAGCCCAGGGTTTCTTTTTGAGTCTCCACACTCATCGTCTTCAAACTCCGATCTGTTGGTCATTGCACCCGACGGCAATTGCGCATGGCCGGGCAGATGTTCAGCAGATGGGGGCATGTCCGACTATTTCAAGGGCTTATGCGGTTCGATCTTGAAATGCGCCCGGGCAGTGGCGATAGGCGAGTCGCGATCGCCTTGCCAGGCGGTGATCGCCACGTTGGTCACTCGACGGCCCTGGCGCCAGAGCTGGCACTGGGCGTAGGTGTCGCGATAGTGGCCGGCGCGCAGGTAGTCGATGGAAAAGTCGATGATCTTGGGAATACTGAGGCTCTCGCTGAAGATCAGCAGATAGAGCGCCGCCGAGAGTTCCATGAATCCTGCAATCACGCCGCCATGGATGGCTGGTAGCAAAGGGTTACCGATGTTGTCCTGATTGGCCGGCAGGCGGAACAGCAGATCATCGCCCTGGCGCTCGCATTCGATGCCGATCAGCCCGGCATAGGGAATCAGCGCCAGCAACGGCGCATAGTCGCCGCGGGCGTGGGCCTGAGTCAGCTGCTTGCGAACTTCCTCGGGAATCATGCCCTGCCCTCCTTGAGGCCGCTGCCGAAACGGATACCACCACGGGCCTCCTGCCCAAGACGCATGAAGGTGCCGACCACCTGACAGATCGGCTGAGCAGGGTCGTCCTGATAGGCCGTGCCGCGGGTGAAGATCACATCACGCGTGACGCGATAACACTGGGCATGGCCATGGATGTCCTTGCCAGGCTGCGCAGGATGCATATAGTCGATACGCAGGTCCAGGGTCGGGCAGACTTCGAACTGCGGCAGTACACAAAGGGTGGCCATGCCGCAGGTGGTGTCCATCAGCGTGGTCAGCACGCCGCCATGGACGGCGCCAGTCTGTGGGTTGCCAACGATCGCTGCCGACCAGGGCAGTATCAGGGTCATGCCCTCGGCATCAGCGTGATGGACACGCATCTGCAACACCTGGCAATGCCTGAGCGCTGAAAGAAAACGTCCAGCCATCGCCATCAAGGCCGTCTCACTCATGGTCCGCATACTCCTTGCCGACTCGACATTTCACAAATCAACGGAAAAGTCGATATAGAACGGGGTGTTATATATCTTCAACCTGCGTTGAACTTATGGCTGGCGGATGGACTCGAAGGTTTCAAGTAAGTTATTCCACCAAGGAGAAACACCCCATGCGTAAACCTTTTGCTTTTGCTCTGATGCTGGCCGCTGCCATGGGCCTGGCTGCTTGCGACAAGGCGAGCGAAGACAAAGCCCAGGACGCACAGCAACATGCCGAGCAAGCCCAGGAGAAGATGGGCGAGGCTCAGGATAAAGTGAACGAGGCCGCCAAGGAAAACGCCGAAGCCGCCAAAGATCAGGCCGAAGCGCAGCAGAAAGCCGCCGAGGAAGCCCAGCCTTCCACTCCGGCACCTTCCACTGCTCCGGCCGAACCTGCCAAGCAGTAATTATGCTGAACGGAAAAACCCGACTAGCGTCGGGTTTTTTTGTGCCTGCAACTAACTGATGAAACGCTTCAGTGAGTGTTTATCAATTCAGATGTACCGAAGTGTCCTTGCTCGCTTCGCCCTGCACACTTTCGGTGGGTGTGAAGACCATCACTTCCAGTACATGGGAGTGGAACTCCCGTCGGTACAGAATGAATACGACTCCGATACTCAGCACCATGAACATCCACGGACTGACGAACCAACTGAGCATGGCCATGCCGAAGTAATACGAGCGCAGCCCCAGGTTGAACTGGTTGGCCGCCAGCGAAAGCACCCTCGCCGCGCGTGAAGCGAAGGCTTTGCGCTCCAGCTCGCTGACCTGCCGCTCACCGATCATCGGCGCCGAACCCACCAACACCGCAGCGAAATTGTATTGGCGCATGCACCAGCTGAAGGTGAAGAAGGCATAGACGAACACCAGCGCCAGGCACAGCAGCTTGATCTCCGACATCCCCTGCGAGGCCTGCTGCACCAGCGGCAGGTCGGCCAGCAGCGACAGCGCGCGATCGGAGGCGCCGAGCACGGTGAGGATACCTGCCAGGATGATCAGGGTGCTCGAGGCAAAAAACGAGGCATTGCGCTCCAGGTTGCCGATCACGCTGGCGTCGGCGATGCGGTTGTCGCGCAGCAGCATACGGCGCATCCAGTCTTCCCGGTAGAGATGCAGGACGCTGGCCAGGCACGCTGTGTCGCGCCCCTTCCAGGTGGCGTAGCGGGTGTAGCCGCCCCAGCATAGCGCGAACCAGGCGATGGCCAGCAGGTTGTGGAGATTGCTTTGGATGAAGGTCATGCCGGGTTCCAGAGGCCAGGTGCATGGAAAGGTTAGAATCCGAATTCGACGTTGGCTATCGGCGAAAGACACATGCGGGCTCTGAAAACCTCGTTGCCAACAAAAAGCCCCGCATCCTTTCGGATACGGGGCTTCGGGTTCAAACACCCAGCAAGTGCCAATGGGCTTGTGGCCAGCACTGCTGCAGGCTTCAACCCATCAGGCCAGCGCCTCGCGTGGCTTGCCGAGCAGACGATCACAGACCACCGCGGCGGCCAGGGCGATCACCGAAGGCACCAGCCAGGCTAAGCCCTGCTCGCTCAGCGGCAAGTGCGCCACCGCGTCCGGCAGGATGTGCGCCAGGCTGCTGCCCTTGATCGCATCGACCATGCCGAACAGCAGCGAAACGAGCATGACCGGCGCGAGAATGCGTACCGGCGAGTTCCACAGGTCCTTCACGAAGCTCAGGCCCACGACCACGATGCATGGCGGGTAGATGGCGGTCAGCACCGGGATCGAGAACATGATCAGCTTGGTCAGGCCCAGGTTCGAGATCAGCAGCGAGAAGCCCGCCAGGATCACCACCAGGGCACGGTACGACAGCGGCAGGATCTGGCTGAAGTACTCGGCACAGGCGCAGGTCAGGCCCACGGCAGTGACCAGACAGGCCAGCGCGATCAGCACGGCCAGGAAACCACTGCCCAGCGAGCCGAAGGTGTGCTGCACGTAGGCATGCAGAACCGCAGCACCGTTGCTCGCATTCGCAGCGATCTCATGGCTGCCGGCGCCGAGGCGGAACAGGCTGATGTAGACCAGGGCCAGGCCGACACCGGCGATCAGGCCGGCGATGATGGCGTAGCGAGTGATCAGCTTGGGCGACTCCACACCGCGCGAGCGAATGGCGTTGACGATGACGATGCCGAACACCAGGGCACCGAGGGTATCCATGGTCAGGTAGCCATTGATGAAGCCTTGGGAGAACGGAGCTGCGACGTAAGCTGGCTGCGCGTCACCAATCGAGCCCGCTGGCAGCGCGAAGGCAGCAATGCCGAGCACCGCCAGGGCGATGATCTTCAACGGTGCCAGGAAGCGACCGACGGTATCGAGCAGCTTGCCCGGATACATCGACACGGCCAGCACCACAGCGAAGTACACCAGGCTGTAGATGAACAGCGCCAGCGGGCTTTCACCGGTCAGTGGCGCCACACCCACCTCGAACGAAACGGTCGCGGTGCGCGGGGTAGCGAACAGCGGGCCGACCGAGAGGTAGCAGACTGCCGCCAACAGGCCGCCGAAGAACTTGCCGATCGGGCTGCTCAGGGCATCCATCCCGCCACCGACCTTCGCCAGGGCAACCACGGTAATGACTGGCAGACCCACGGCGGTGACCAGGAAGCCCAGCGCCGCCATCCACACGTGCGGACCGGACTGCAGACCAACGATAGGCGGGAAGATGATATTGCCCGCACCGACGAAAAGCGCGAACGTCATAAAGCCAAGCGCCAGGATGTCCTGGCCTTTTAACACTTTCATTTAAGGAAGTACCACACTGCTGAAATCGGGATTCGAGAAGGGATTTCCACATGGATGAGGGAAATGCTGCCCGGCTTGATGAGCCAGACCCGTTTAGCGTGTCGTTCCCTTTTGGGGTACGGGCACAGAGTGAACGCGTAGGTTACAGAATTTGCCGGGCAAACGCACTGCAATGGTGCTGGTTGTCCGATGTGCGTATGTGTTTGTCGTCTGCGTGACCGAGGATGGCTGGATTATCCTCGGATTGAAACCATCGTCTGCTGGAAAAATCCTATGGGCCCGATCGAATAATCTGAGTTGTCATTTCCGGGCCCATCGCGGGACGACCCAGAACGACAAAGGCCACCCGAAGGTGGCCTCTGTGCGCGTGGGGGGTATAGCGTGTTACTTACTTCTTGGCTTCCCAGCCAGTCAGCTCGGCCAGGGCCTTGCCGATGTCAGCCAGGGAACGCACGGTCTTCACGCCAGCGTCCTGCAGTGCAGCGAATTTCTCGTCTGCAGTGCCTTTGCCGCCGGAGATGATGGCGCCAGCGTGGCCCATACGCTTGCCCGCAGGTGCGGTAACGCCAGCGATGTAGGAAACGACAGGCTTGGTGACGTTGGCCTTGATGTAGGCAGCAGCTTCTTCTTCAGCCGAACCGCCGATCTCACCGATCATGACGATCGCTTCGGTCTTCGGGTCTTCCTGGAACAGCTTCAGGATGTCGATGAAGTTGGAGCCTGGGATCGGGTCACCGCCGATGCCGACGCAGGTCGACTGGCCGAAGCCGGCGTCGGTGGTCTGCTTGACCGCTTCGTAGGTCAGGGTGCCGGAACGGGAAACGATACCGACCTTGCCTGGCAAGTGAATGTGACCTGGCATGATGCCGATCTTGCACTCGCCCGGAGTGATGACGCCTGGGCAGTTAGGGCCGATCAGGGTGACACCCAGCTCGTCGCACTTGACCTTGGCGTCCAGCATGTCGAGGGTAGGAATACCTTCGGTGATGCAGACGATCAGCTTGATGCCGCCAAAGGCCGCTTCCAGGATCGAGTCTTTGCAGAACGGAGCCGGAACGTAGATGACCGAAGCGTCAGCGCCGGTTGCTTCCACAGCTTCCTTGACGGTGTTGAACACCGGCAGGCCCAGGTGGGTGGTGCCACCCTTGCCTGGGGTGACGCCGCCGACCATCTTGGTGCCGTAGGCGATGGCTTGTTCGGAGTGGAAAGTACCCTGCGAGCCGGTGAAGCCCTGGCAGATGACTTTGGTGTCTTTATTGATCAGGACGCTCATTACTTGCCCTCCGCAGCTTTGACAACTTGTTGAGCAGCGTCGGTCAGGCTGGTTGCCGCAATGATGTTCAAACCGCTTTCTGCCAGTACTTTAGCGCCCAGTTCGGCGTTGTTGCCTTCGAGGCGGACAACGACCGGTACTTTCACGCCGACTTCTTTCACTGCACCGATGATGCCTTCGGCAATCATGTCGCAACGAACGATACCACCGAAGATGTTGACCAGAACGGCCGCGACATTGCTGTCGGACAGGATGATCTTGAACGCTTCGGTAACGCGTTCCTTGGTAGCGCCGCCGCCAACGTCGAGGAAGTTGGCTGGCTTGCCGCCGTGCAGGTTGACGATGTCCATGGTACCCATGGCCAGACCGGCACCGTTGACCATGCAGCCGATGTTGCCTTCCAGCGCTACGTAGTTCAGTTCGAACTTGGCAGCGTGGGCCTCACGGGCGTCGTCCTGGGACGGGTCGTGGAAGGTCTTCAGCTTAGGCTGACGGTACATGGCGTTGGCATCGATGTTGATCTTGGCATCGAGGCAGTGCAGGTCGCCGTCGGCCTTGATCACCAGCGGGTTCACTTCCAGCAGGGCCAGGTCGTGATCCTTGAACAGCTTGGCCAGACCTACGAAGATCTTGGCGAACTGTTGTACTTGCTTGCCTTCCAGGCCCAGCTGGAATGCCAGCTCGCGACCCTGGAACGGCTGAGCGCCGACCAGCGGGTCGATGGTAGCCTTGAGGATCTTCTCAGGAGTTTCGTGAGCGACTTTCTCGATGTCCACGCCACCTTCGGTGGAAGCCATGAACACGATACGACGGCTCGAACGATCCACTACAGCGCCCAAGTACAGCTCTTTGGCGATGTCAGTGCAGGATTCGACCAGGATCTTGGAGACTGGCTGACCGTTGGCGTCAGTCTGGTAGGTAACCAGATTCTTGCCCAACCACTGCGCAGCGAACGCCTTGGCGTCTTCCTTGCTGCGAACCAGCTTGACGCCGCCCGCTTTACCGCGACCACCAGCGTGGACCTGGGCTTTGACAACCCACTCGGAACCGCCGATCTTGTCGCAGGCTTCTGCGGCTTGCTCAGGGGTATCTACAGCGAAACCCTTGGAAACTGGCAGGCCGTACTCAGCGAACAGCTGTTTACCCTGATACTCGTGAAGATTCATGCTTTTTACCGTCTTCGTTAGGTACTGCGCTTCGGCGCTGCGCTGTTTCCAGAGCCGCGCCACCTGTGACCGTTAACCCCGGATTTTTCCGGTGGCCCGGTCCGGCGGACATTCCGCGGTGGATCTTGCACGCAAGACCCACGACGGGCAGCCCGCCGTGGTTTTTATAATTAACGCTTCTTACGGTTGGCCACGTGAATGGCACCGCCATTCACAGCCAGCGCTGCTTCATGCAACGCTTCGGACAGGGTCGGATGGCTGAAGACCATCATGCCCAGGTCCTCGGCACTGGTGCCGAATTCCATTGCGATCGCGCCTTGCTGAACCAGCTCGGCAGCCGATGGGCCGATCACGTGAACACCCAGGACGCGGTCGGTCTTGGCATCGGCGATGACCTTGACGAAGCCACCGGTGTCGTTGGCAGCCATCGCACGGCCGCTGGCCGCGAACGGGAAGGTGCCCACGTTAACCTCAACGCCTTCGGCTTTCAATGCTTGTTCGGTCTTGCCGACCCACGCGATTTCCGGGTGGGTGTAGATAACCGAAGGGATCAGGTCGTAGTTCATCTGAGCCTTGTGGCCCTTGATGCGCTCGACGACCATGATGCCCTCTTCCGAGGCCTTGTGTGCCAGCATCATGCCGCGAACCACGTCGCCGATGGCGTAGACGCCCGGCACGCTGGTGGCGCAGTAGTCGTCGACGAAGATGTAGCCACGCTCGTCGATGTTCACACCGCTGTCGGCAGCCAGCAGATCAGTGGTCACAGGACGACGGCCGACCGCAACGATCAGCTTGTCGAAGACGATCTTCTGCTCGCCTTCGGCGTTGGTGTAGGTGACTTCGACTTCGTCGCCGTTGACTTTGGAGCCAGTGACGCGCGCGCCCAGCTTGATGTCCAGGCCTTGCTTGGTCAGGGTCTTCTGAGCTTCTTTCGAGACGGCGGTGTCGGCAGCCATCAGGAAGGTGTCCAGCGCTTCCAGCACGGTCACTTCAGCACCCAGGCGGGCCCAGACCGAGCCCAGCTCCAGGCCGATGACGCCAGCGCCGATCACGCCCAGGCGCTTGGGTACCGATTGGAATTCCAGAGCGCCGGTGGAGTCGACGATGACATTCTGGTCGACCGGAGCCGGCGGAATGTCGATCGGACGCGAGCCGGAGGCCAGGATCACGTTCTCGGCTTCGATGACTTCGGTAGTGCCGTCAGCCTTGGTGACTTCGACTTTCTTGCCAGCCAGCAGCTTGCCGTGGCCCTGGATCGAAGTAACGCCGTTGGCCTTGAACAGGGTGGCAACGCCACCGGTCAGGTTCTTGACGATACCAGCCTTGCGGCCAACCATCGCGGCGACGTCCATCTTCACTTCGCCAGTGGAGATGCCGTGGACGTTAAAGCTTTCTTTTGCTTCCTTGTATTTCCAGGAGCTGTCCAGCAGCGCCTTGGAAGGAATGCAACCTACGTTCAGGCAGGTGCCGCCCAGGGCCAGCTTGCCCTCGGCGTCGGTGTACTTCTCGATACAGGCAGTCTTCAGACCAAGTTGGGCAGCCTTGATGGCAGCAACATAGCCGCCAGGACCCGCACCAATCACCACTACGTCGAATTTCTGGGTCATAAAAGATTCCTTATCAGCTTCAAGCTACAAGCCGCACGCGGCAAGGCGACCTGCTCCGGTCGGGAGCCTGTCGCCTGCAGCGTGCAGCTGCGTGATTAGATGTCCAGCAGCAGACGGGACGGATCTTCCAGCAGGTTCTTGATGGTCACCAGGAAGGTTACCGCTTCCTTGCCGTCGATCAGGCGGTGGTCATAGGACAGCGCCAGGTACATCATCGGGCGAATGACCACTTGGCCATTGATCGCCATCGGACGCTGGATGATGTTGTGCATACCCAGGATCGCGGCCTGCGGCGGGTTGACGATCGGGGTCGACATCATCGAGCCGAAGGTACCACCGTTGGTGATGGTGAAGGTACCGCCGGTCATCTCTTCGATCGACAGCTTGCCGTCACGGGCCTTCTTGCCGAAGGTGGCGATGCCGTTCTCGATCTCGGCCAGCGACATCGACTCGGCATTGCGCAGCACCGGTACCACCAGGCCACGGTCGCTGGAGACGGCAACGCCGACGTCCGCGTAGCCATGGTAGACGATGTCGTTGCCATCGATCGAAGCGTTGACTGCCGGGAAGCGCTTCAGCGCCTCGGTGGCGGCCTTGACGAAGAACGACATGAAGCCCAGGCGTACGCCGTTGTGGGTCTTCTCGAACAGGTCCTTGTACTTCGAACGCAGGGCCATGACTTCGGTCATGTCGACTTCGTTGAAGGTGGTCAGCATGGCCATGCTCGACTGGGCTTCGACCAGACGCTCGGCGATCTTGGCGCGCAGGCGGGTCATCGGCACGCGCTTCTCGGTGCGATCGCCAGCAGCGACGACAACCGGAGCAGCGGCAGCAGCAGCCGGCTTGGCAGCAGGTGCGGCAGGGGCCGACTTCTTGTTGGCGACTGCAGCCACCACGTCTTCCTTGGTGATGCGACCGCCTTTACCGGTACCGGAAACGGTCGCCAGGTCGATGCCGTTCTCTTCGGCCAGCTTGCGCGCGGCAGGGGCGGCAACCGGGTCGTCTTCGCCAGCGTCGGCGCCAGCAGCGGCCGGAGCGGCAGCAGGAGCAGCGGCGGCGGCAGGAGCTGCAGCAGCAGTGCCACCTTCAACGATCGAACCCAGGACTTCGTCGGACAGGACGGTGTCGCCCTCGCCCTTGACGATGTCGCCCAGCACGCCATCGGCGGTGGCCAGGACTTCCAGGACGACCTTGTCGGTCTCGATGTCGACGATCAGCTCGTCACGCTTGACGGCTTCGCCCGGCTTCTTGTGCCAGGTGGCAACGGTGCCATCGGCAACCGATTCCGGGAAGGTTGGGGCTTTGATCTCGATAGCCATTATCAGTGTTTCCTTAAATTCGGTTTCAGGTGCGCGAAGGCATTAGACAGTGAACGCGTCTTGCAGCAGCTTTTCCTGCTGTTCGGCGTGCTTCGATGCGTAACCACAGGCTGGCGCGGCAGAAGCGTCGCGACCGGCGTACTCCAGGACCAGCGCCTTGTTGTGGCGGCCCAGGATACGGCGCATGTGATGCTGGCTGCTGTACCAGGCACCCTGGTTCATCGGCTCTTCCTGACACCACACTGCATGCTTGAGGTTGGTGTAAGGCGCCAGGATCTCGACCAGGTCGTCCTCAGGGAACGGATACAGCTGCTCGATACGCACGATGGCGATGTCTTCGCGGCCTTCGGCACGACGTTTTTCCAGCAGGTCGTAGTAGACCTTGCCGCTGCACAGCACCAGGCGCTCGACCTTGGCCGGATCGATGGCATCGATTTCCGGGATCACGGTCTGGAACGAGCCTTCTGCCAGATCTTCCAGCGTCGAGATGGCCAGCTTGTGGCGCAGCAGCGACTTTGGCGTCAGCACGATCAGCGGCTTGCGCAGCGGACGGATGACCTGACGACGCAGCAGGTGGTAGATCTGCGCCGGCGTGGTCGGTACGCACACCTGAATGTTGTGCTCGGCGCACAGCTGCAGGTAGCGCTCCAGACGCGCCGAGGAGTGCTCGGGACCCTGGCCTTCGTAGCCGTGTGGCAGCAGCATGGTCAGGCCGCACAGACGACCCCACTTGTGCTCGCCGCTGGTGATGAACTGGTCGATCACCACCTGCGCACCGTTGGCGAAGTCACCGAACTGAGCTTCCCAGATCACCAGTGCGTTCGGCGTGGTGGTGGAGTAGCCGTATTCGAAGGCCAGTACAGCTTCTTCCGAGAGGTAGGAGTCGTACAGTTCGAACTTCGGCTGGCCCGGGAACAGGTTCTTCAGCGGAACGTAGGTGCTGGCGTCCTTCTGGTTGTGCAGCACCGCGTGACGGTGCGAGAAGGTGCCACGGCCGATGTCCTGGCCGGTCATGCGGATCGGGTGACCTTCGAACTGCAGAGTGGCGTAGGCCATGGTCTCTGCGTAACCCCAGTTGATCGGCAAGCCACCGGCCTGCATCTTCTGGCGATCTTCGTAGATCTTGGCGACCTGGCGCTGGACGACGAAACCTTCCGGCAGCTCGAGCAGCTTGGCCGACAGCTCCTGCAAGGTCTTGAGGTCGAAGCGCGTGTCGTGACGCGCGGTCCAGGCATGGCCCAGGTACGGACGCCAGTCGACGAACAGCTCGCGGTTCGGTTCCTTGACCAGGCTCTTGACCACGTGCAGGCCATTGTCCAGCGCGTTGCGGTACTCGTCGATCTTGGCCTGAGCGCGCTCGGCGTCGATACGACCGGCTTGAATCAGCGCGTCGGCGTACAACTCACGGGTGGTGCGCTGCTTGGTGATCTGCTGGTACATCAGCGGCTGGGTGCCGTTCGGCTCGTCGGCCTCGTTGTGGCCGCGACGACGGTAGCAGACCAGGTCGATCACCACGTCACGCTTGAACTGCATGCGGTAGTCGATGGCCAGTTGCGTCACGAACAGCACAGCTTCCGGATCGTCGCCGTTCACGTGCAGGATCGGCGCCTGGATCATCTTCGCCACGTCGGTGGCGTACTCGGTGGAGCGCGCGTCCAGCGGGTTGCTGATGGTGAAACCGACCTGGTTGTTGATCACGATGTGCACGGTACCGCCGGTCTTGAAACCGCGGGTCTGCGACATCTGGAAGGTTTCCATGACCACGCCCTGGCCTGCGAAGGCCGCGTCGCCGTGGATCGAGATCGGCAGGACCTTGTCGCCGACAGTGTCGTTGCGGCGGTCCTGGCGGGCACGAACCGAACCCTCTACCACTGGCGAGACGATTTCCAGGTGGGACGGGTTGAACGCCATTGCCAGGTGGACTTCACCACCGGCGGTCATGACGTTGCTGGAGAAGCCCTGGTGATATTTCACGTCACCGGAGCCCAGCTCGTTCATCTTCTTGCCTTCGAACTCGTCGAACAGCTCGCGCGGGTTCTTGCCGAAGGTGTTGACGAGCACGTTCAGACGGCCACGGTGGGCCATGCCGATCACGACTTCCTTGGTGCCGTAGGAGCCGGAACGCTGAATCATTTCGTCCAGCATCGGAATCAGGCTTTCGCCGCCTTCCAGACCGAAGCGCTTGGTACCCGGGTACTTGGTGCCCAGGTATTTCTCCAGGCCTTCACCCGCGGTAACGCGCTCGAGCAGGTGAGTCTGCACGTCAACGGAGAAATCAGGACGGCCACGAACGCTTTCGAGGCGCTGCTGGAACCAGCTGCGTTGCTCGGAATCGACGATGTGGGTGAACTCGGCGCCAATGGTGCGACAATATGTCTTCTGCAGCGCCTCGAAGATTTCGCGTAGGCTCGCTTCCTCTTTGCCGATGAACAGGTCGCCGGCACGGAAGGTCGTATCAAGGTCGGCATTGGTCAAGCCGTAGTGATTGATCGACAGGTCTACAGGCGCAGGGCGCTGCCACAACCCCAACGGGTCGAGCTTGGCAGCCTGATGGCCGCGCATACGATAGGCCTGGATCAGTCGCAGCACTTCAACCTGCTTCTTCTCGTGTTCACTGCTCACGCTCCCGGCGGAAACCGGTTGGGCGCGGCGCTGGTTCTTTGCCAGCAGTACGAAATGGTCGCGGATCGTAGAGTGCGATACGTCGGTAGCGGTGCTGCCGTCGGCGGGCAACTTCTGGAAGTAGGTGCGCCACTCTTCTGGCACAGCGTTAGGGTCGTGCAGGTAGAGCTCGTAGAGCTCTTCCACATATGCAGCGTTACCACCTGAAAGGTGGGCGCTTTCCCACATGCGCTGCATCACGCTTTCTTGCATGCTTGGTCACCCTCGGTTAGGGGACGGATCGGCAAGAACCACGCAAACCTGGAAAAGTCCGAACACAGCGACTAACCACGCCACCTGGATCCTGCAGATTTTCCGGGTACCAGCCCGGAAGCCCCTGCTGGTCTCATATCTTCATAGGTAATGAGCGCGGGCTTTTTGGGCCCTTGCTCGGGTTTTACCTCGGCGCGGGCTCACCACCCGCGCTTCGGCTTACTGCTGGTGCAACATTTTTGAATCAGGTGCCGCTCTGCAGCAGCATGTTACGTACGTGGCCGATCGCCTTGGTCGGGTTCAGACCCTTCGGGCAGACGTTCACGCAGTTCATGATCCCGCGGCAGCGGAACACGCTGAACGGGTCATCCAGCGACGCCAGACGCTCTTGCGTCTTGGTGTCACGGCTGTCGGCCAGGAAACGATAGGCCTGCAGCAACGCGGCGGGACCCAGGAACTTGTCCGGGTTCCACCAGAACGATGGGCAGGAGGTCGAGCAGCAAGCGCACAGGATGCACTCGTACAGACCGTCCAGCTTGTCGCGATCTTCCGGCGACTGCAGACGCTCGATGGCCGGAGCCGGAGTGTCGTTCTGCAGGAATGGCTTCACCTTCTCGTACTGCTTGTAGAAGATGCTCATATCGACGACCAGGTCACGAATGACCGGCAAGCCTGGCAGCGGACGCAGGACCAGCTTGTTGCCCTTGACCACACCCGACAGCGGGGTGATGCAGGCCAGGCCGTTCTTGCCGTTCATGTTCATGCCATCGGAACCGCAAACGCCTTCACGGCAGGAGCGACGGTACGAGAAGCCCTCGTCCTTCTCCTTGATCAGCGCCAGCACGTCCAGCACCATCAGGTCCTTGCCACCGGTATCGACGTCGAACGACTCCATCTTGGGCGCCGAGTCGGTGTCCGGGTTGTAACGATAAACTTCGACTTTCAACATAGCGGCCACCCTTAGTAAGTCCGGACTTTTGGTTCGAAGGCAGGAACTGTCTTCGGCGCAAAGTTGACGCCACGCTTGGCGACGCGCTTCTCACCCGGGTAGTACAGGGTGTGGCACAGCCAGTTCTCGTCGTCACGGTCTTCGAAGTCTTCACGGGCGTGCGCGCCGCGGGACTCTTTACGGGCTTCGGCTGCGATGGCGGTCGCTTCGGCAACTTCCAGCAGGTTCTGCAGCTCCAGCGCTTCGATACGCGCGGTGTTGAAGGCCTGGGACTTGTCGTTGATCTTGACGTTGGCAATGCGGTCACGCAGGCCGGCCAACTGCTCGATACCCTTCTGCATGTATTCGCCAGTACGGAATACACCGAAGTAGTTCTGCATGCAGCTCTGCAGCTCGCGCTTGAGGCTTGCGACATCTTCGCCAGTGGTGCGCTCGTTGAGCTTGTTCAGGCGGTTCAGGGCAACGTCGACATCGGTGTCGCTCGCGTCGCGGTACTCGACGCCGTCGCTCAGTGCCTTTTCCAGGTGCAGGCCGGCAGCGCGACCGAATACCACCAGGTCGAGCAGCGAGTTGCCGCCCAGGCGGTTGGCACCGTGAACCGATACGCACGCCACTTCACCCACAGCGAACAGGCCTGGGATGATCTGGTCCTTGCCTTCGGCGTCCATGGTGATGGCCTGGCCATGAATGTTGGTGGCAACGCCGCCCATCATGTAGTGGCAGGTCGGCACGACCGGAACCGGCGCGACAACCGGGTCGACGTGGGCGAAGGTCTTGGACAGCTCGCAGATGCCTGGCAGGCGGCTGTGCAGCACTTCCTCGCCCAGGTGGTCCAGCTTCAGCAGTACGTGGTCCTTGTTCGGGCCCACGCCGTTGCCGGCGATGATTTCCTTGACCATGGAACGGGCGACCACGTCGCGGCCAGCCAGGTCCTTCGCGTTCGGCGCGTAACGCTCCATAAAGCGCTCGCCGTGGGCGTTGATCAGGTAGCCACCCTCACCGCGGCAACCTTCGGTGACCAGTACACCGGCGCCGGCGATACCGGTCGGGTGGAACTGCCACATCTCGATGTCCTGCACCGGCACGCCTGCACGCAGGGCCATGCCGATACCGTCGCCGGTGTTGATCAGGGCGTTGGTGGTGGAGGCGTAGATACGACCTGCACCGCCGGTGGCCAGAACGGTGGCCTTGGACTTGATGTACATGGTTTCGCCGGTTTCGATGCAGATCGCGATCACACCGACGAACGCGCCGTCCTGGTTCTTGACCAGGTCAACGGCGTAGTACTCGTTGAGGAAGGTGGTGCCCGCCTTCAGGTTGCCCTGATAGAGGGTGTGCAGCAGGGCGTGACCGGTACGGTCGGACGCGGCGCAAGTACGCGCAGCCTGGCCGCCCTTGCCGAAGTCCTTGGACTGGCCACCGAACGGACGCTGGTAGATACGGCCGGTTTCGGTACGCGAGAACGGCAGGCCCATGTGGTCCAGCTCGAAAACCGCAGCCGGGCCTTCCTGACACATGTATTCGATAGCGTCCTGGTCACCGATGTAGTCGGAACCCTTGACGGTATCGTACATGTGCCAGCGCCAGTCGTCGTTCGGGTCGGCCGAAGCGATGGCGCAGGTGATGCCGCCCTGGGCGGATACAGTGTGCGAACGGGTCGGGAACACCTTGGTGACTACTGCGGTCTTGTGGCCGCCTTGAGCCAGCTGCAGTGCTGCGCGCATGCCCGCACCGCCGCCACCGATGATGATGGCGTCGAACGAAATGGTTGGAATGTTAGCCATGAATCAGATACCCCAGAGAATCTGCACACCCCAGACGAAGTAAGCGAACATCGCAACGCCGCATACCGCCTGGAACAGGAAACGAATCGCAGTCGCCGACTTGCCGAACGACATCGGCGTCAGGTAGTCGGTGGCAATGGTCCACATGCCGACCCAGGCGTGAGCGCCCAGGGCAACGAGTGCCAGCAGACTGAAGATCCGCATCGCGTTGTTGGAGAACAGAGCGTGCCACTGGGCATAGTCGATGCCCGGGTGGATCGCGAGGTAGCCGATCAGGAAGATGAAGTAAGCCGCGAGAACGACCGCCGAGACGCGCTGCGCCATCCAGTCATAGAGGCCCGAACGCGACAGGTTCGTGACATTAGTTACCATACCCAAACTCCCGCCAGAACGATCAGCACCACGGAGATGACGATCACGATTTTCGAGCCCAGCTTGCCGCCTTCCAGCGTCTCACCGACACCCATGTCCATGATCAGGTGGCGAACACCTGCGACGAGGTGATACAGCAGGCCGGACAGCAGGCCCCAGGTCACCAGTTTGGCCAGCGGACTGGTCAGACACGCCTTCACCTCGGCAAAGCCTTCCTCGGAACCCAGCGACTTGCTCAATGCGTACAGCATGATGGCAAGGCCGAGGAACAGGATGACGCCGGAAATACGGTGAAGAATGGACGTGTACGCGGTGATCGGGAGTTTGATGGTCCTTAGGTCTAGGTTTACAGGTCGTTGGCTTTTCACGGCTTTTTTCACACTGAAGAGCCCCTAGCGAACAGGGCAAAGTTGTTGGTAAGTGTACTGGTCAGGTACCCACCACCGAAGAGAACACGACACCCAGCAGGGCGGGCTGGAAAGCCCCTGGGAGTCGGCTGCCGAGTATAGACAGTTAGGCTGCTTATGACAACGTAAGGGGCTAGCCCGAATAGCGCATTGCCTTTAGCGAACAAAAGGCGTAAACGGGCGGCAATTTCGTGAAAATCATGGGCTTGGAGGGTGTTTCAACCAGCCTTTAGGCAAATTGACATTCGAATTTATCCCTCTATAGTGGTGCGGGCCCTGCGTGGGGGGTCTGTCTGATGATTTCAAGCATTAATAGGAGGCCACATGGCTGACAAAAAAGCGCAGTTGGTCATCGAGGGCGCAGCCCCCGTAGAGCTGCCCATTTTAACCGGCACCGTTGGTCCCGATGTTATCGACGTCCGCGGGTTGGGGGCATCCGGTCACTTCACCTTCGACCCCGGTTTCATGGCGACCGCCTCGTGCGAGTCGAAGATCACCTACATCGACGGCGACAAGGGCGTGCTGCTGCACCGCGGCTACCCGATCGAACAGCTCGCCGAGCAATCGGACTACCTGGAAACCTGCTACCTGCTGCTCAACGGCGAATTGCCGAACGCAGAGCAGAAGGCCCAGTTCGTCAGCACCGTGAAGAACCACACCATGGTCCACGAGCAGCTGAAGTCCTTCTTCAACGGTTTCCGCCGCGACGCCCACCCGATGGCCGTCATGTGCGGCGTGGTCGGCGCCCTCTCGGCGTTCTATCACGACTCGCTGGACATCAATAACCCGCAGCACCGCGAAATCTCCGCCGTGCGCCTGGTCGCGAAGATGCCGACGCTTGCAGCGATGGTGTACAAGTACTCCATGGGCCAACCCATGATGTACCCGCGCAACGACCTGTCGTACGCGGAAAACTTCCTGCACATGATGTTCAACACCCCGTGCGAGATCAAACCGATCAGCCCGGTGCTGGCCAAGGCGATGGACCGGATCTTCATCCTCCACGCCGACCACGAGCAGAATGCCTCCACCTCCACCGTGCGCCTGGCCGGCTCCTCGGGTGCCAACCCGTTCGCCTGTATCGCCGCCGGTATCGCCGCACTGTGGGGCCCTGCCCACGGCGGTGCGAACGAAGCGGTCCTGACCATGCTCGATGAAATCGGCGATGTCTCGAACATCGACAAGTTCATCGCCAAGGCCAAGGACAAGAACGATCCGTTCAAACTGATGGGCTTCGGTCACCGCGTCTACAAGAACCGCGACCCGCGCGCCACCGTGATGAAGCAGACCTGCGACGAAGTCCTGCGCGAGCTGGGCATCAAGGACGATCCGCAGCTGGAACTGGCGATGCGCCTGGAAGAGATCGCCCTGACCGATCCGTACTTCATCGAGCGCTCGCTGTACCCGAACGTCGACTTCTACTCGGGGATCATCCTCAAGGCGATCGGCATTCCAACCAGCATGTTCACCGTGATCTTCGCCCTGGCACGTACCGTGGGCTGGATCTCGCACTGGAAGGAAATGCTCTCCGGCCCGTACAAGATTGGCCGTCCGCGCCAGCTGTACACCGGCGAGCCGCAGCGCGACATCACCGCACTGAAAGACCGCAAGTAAGCCGCCCAGGCCGAACGCAAGAAGGCTGCCCTCGGGCAGCCTTTTTCATTGGGCCATTCGACGAAAGAACCTCAGTTCTTCTCGGCCCGCTCACGCAAGCCTTTCAGCGTATTGAACGGCGCATCCACCACGAACTTGTTGGCCAACCACGAAGGCACGCTACCACCTGGCTCGGTGTGCACCTGATAAGTCACCTCGGTGCTGTCGCCCTTGGGCACCAGCTTCCAGAAGCCCTCGACCTGCGCCACGCGCACGAAGCCCTTCTCCTCCGGCAGGTACTTCGGATCGCCCTCGAGCTTGCGGGTCAGGCTACCGTCGGCTTCCTGCACCGTGGTCACGTGCAGGATCGAATCGCGCGGCGTCACCGGCCAGGGCGTATTGAACTGGGTGTAGGTCCAGCTCTGGTCGCCCTCATGCTTGAGCAGCTTTTGCGACTTGCACTCATGCACCCAGGCGCAGGCGCCGGCTACATCCTCCTGCAGCGCCTTGACCTTGGCCAACGGCGCCTTGATGACGGTCACCCCACGGTAGGCCTTGTACTTGGAACCCGACACCTCGCTGAGGGACACCTTGATGCCCTCCTCGTCCCTGGCCACCTGCCAGCTCTCGGCCCAGGCCGCCGGCGCCAGCAAGACACCCATGCCACACAGCAGTACAACGCGCTTGATCGATCTCATCATCTTGTTCCTTTTGTCGAAGATCCAAACGTCACGCCGCCGTCATCTGCTCCAGCCAGCCAATGATCCTGATCGCATCGTCGCGATCACTGCCGCAGACATCCACCTCGGCCTTGAACCCGCCACAGACCTTTGGCCGTTCGGGCTTGCCGAACAAGGCGCAGAGATAGTCCACGGACAGGTGCAGGCAACGCTCGCCCGCCGGCTTGCCCTGAGGCATACCGGGGATCGGCGAACTGATGGACGGGGCAATGCAGCAGGCACCGCAGCCCTCACGGCATTTCATGACAACTGGACTCCCTGGAACTGGACGGGACGGACATCCCTGGATACTAACCGCTCAAACATATGTTTGAAATTACCGAACCGATGAAATCCGCGGTGACTCGGCAGTCAGTTGCGAAATTCGAAATCGATGGCGGCACCCTCGACATCACGGCGACTGTCGTTGCGCAACTGCAACTGCATTTCGTTGCTGATGAGCCGGCCGTTGAGCTGGAACGGGCTGTCATCGGACGCGGGCTTTTCGGGGAACATCGATGGCAGCAGGGGTTTGCGCGTCGACGAGGCATTGCCGACATCCGGCTTGAGGTTCTTCACCATCTCGGTCGGCAGGCTCAGATCGAGCTTGGGATTGGGCAGTGGCTTGCTCGCCGCCTTGCTGACCGGCTTGCTCTTCGGCTTTGGCTTAGGCTTGCTTGCGGGTTTACTGGCCGTCTTCGCCGGGGTCTTGACCGCCGGTTTGGCGGTCTTGCTCTGGGAGACTTCGCTCTTGGCCTGCACCTGCGCAGCCCGCACCGACGCACCCGGCAACCAGGGCAGCGCAAGACACAGCATCAGGGCAATAGGGCGAAACGCATTCATGGGCATCAAGAGCATGGCATCAAAATGCCTATGCTCCCTGTTCCCTGCCCTTATGACAAGCTACAAAATCGAGACAGCGGACTCTCGACACAATTGTTGGGCCAGCAGCCCCAAGGTCATCACCGCCCGCTCTGCCTCCTTGCTCCAGGGAATCCCGCAATTGAGGCGGATGCAGTGATTGAATTGCTCGGTGTTGCTGAAGATCAGGCCAGGCGCGATGCTGATGCCCTGCTCCAGCGCCCGCACATGCAACTCCTGGGTATTGACCCGCCCCGGCAGGCTGACCCAGAGAATGAACCCACCCGTGGGCCGGGTCATCTGCGTGCCGTCCGGGAAGTGCTGCTGCACCGCCAGCTGATAGGCACTGAGATTTTTGCGGTACTCCTGGCGAATGAAACGCAGGTGGCGGTCGTAGCCGCCATTCTCGAGATAGGCCGCCACACCCATCTGGGTGACACTGCAGGCCGAATGCGTGGTGAAGGTCTGCAGGCGCTGGATCTCGTCCTGGTAGCGCCCAGGAATCATCCAGCCGACCCGAACCCCTGGCGACAGCGTCTTGGAGAAGCTCGAACAGTAAATCACTCGATCCAGCCGGTCGAACGCCTTCAGCGCCTTGGTTCGCCCCTGCTCGAACATCAGCTCGCCATAGATGTCGTCCTCGACGATCTGGATATCGAAGTCTGACGCCAGGCGCAGCAACTGTTTCTGCCGCTCTTCCGGAATGGTCCCACCCAGAGGGTTGCTCAGGCGCGCCGTCAGCACCAGGGCCTTGATCGACCACTGGTTGGCCGCCAGTTGCAGCGCCTCGAGGCTGATGCCGGTGGACGGGTCGCTGGGAATCTCGATCACCTTCAGGCCCAGCAAGTCCGCCAACTGCAGCAGCCCGTAGTAGGTCGGCGACTCGGCGGCGATCAGGTCGCCGGGACGCGTCAACACGCGCAGCGCCATTTGCAGGGCATCGACACAGCCATGGGTGACAATCACCTCGCGCGGGTCGACCAGCACGCCAGCGTCACGCATGCGAATGGCGATCTGCCGGCGCAGCGGCTCGAACCCCGGGCTGAACATGTAGCTGAAGGCACGCGGGCTGTGGAACCGCGTCACCTTGGCGATCTGCTGGTGCAGGGCCCGAACCGGCAGATAGTCCACATGGGGAACAGCAGCGCCAAACGGGAACACGCCATCGCGGCGCGCTTCAGTGAGCACTTGCTGGATGATACTGGCCCGGGTGACCAACCCAGGGCGCTCGACCCGGGCGATATCCGGCGTCTGCGCGGTCAGGGCGGGCGTCTGGTGGACATAGTAGCCAGACTGCGGGCGGGCACGGATCAGCCCCTGATCCTCGAGGTTGGCGTAGGCCTGCAGCACCGTGGCATGACTGACATTGAGCTGGGCGCTCATCTTGCGCACGGAAGGCACGCGCTCGCCTGGCTGGTAGACACCGCGACGGATGTCATCGGCCAGTTGCTGGGCAATGCGCTGGTACAACAGCAGGTTGGTCATGGTGATTCTCGAAGCGCGGACGGGTTCGTTGTTCTTGTACGACTCACAGTCGAGACAGAATACCGTAACAGTTGCAAAGTGTACTGGGACAGTTCCGAGAATAGTTGACATTACACTTGCTTGACAGCGGCGAACAGACGAACCGTCAGCGCGGGTGCCAGGCAGCACCCGAACAGCACTCAGCGCGGCGGCGCGAGCTTGCCCTTCTCATCGGAGAACACGATCTCCACACGGCGGTTCTGCGCCCTGCCCCGCTCCGAGGCGTTGACCTCGACCGGGTACTGATCGCCATACCCCTCGACCTCGATCCGCTTTTCATCGATGCCCAGGTCGACCAGCATGTCCGCCACGGACTGCGCACGGTCACGGGACAGCTTCAGGTTGTCTTCGGACGCCCCGGTGCTGTCGGTGTAGCCCTCGATCCGCACCACGCGGCGCGGGTTGAGCTGCAGGAACTGCACCAGCTTGAGCACCGTGCGACTGGCGGAGTTCTTGAGCTCCGCCTCGCCGGTGTCGAACAGCACGTCCCCCAGCGTCATCACAAGGCCGCGATCGGCCTGCTCCGATGCCAGGGCGGCGATCTGCGATTCGACCCACTTGCCCTGCTGCTGCACGCTGGCCAGCTTCGCCTCACGCAGCGCCAGTTGCAGACGCTGGCGCTCCAGATCGAGCTTGGCCAGGCGCTCCTGGTTCAGTGCCAGATTGGCGTGCTCGCGGGCGATCTCGCTGTAGCGCTGGCTGAGGTAGGCATAGTGACGTACATCGGTGCCGCTGCCGACATAACTGGCCAGACGCTCTGCACGCGCCAGCGACTCACCGGCACGGATCACATCGCGCGGTGCACTGCGCAGCACGTCGGAGTTGTCCTTGACCTTCTGGAACGCAGCCGTGGCATCGTCCAACGCCGACTCGCTGCGCTGGCTCGCGCAACCCTGCAGGCCGACGGCCAACGCCAGCACGACCAGGGCAGCGCCGGGCTTGAATGTACGGCTCATGGCTGCACCTCCAACTGCTTGCGCAGGCGCTTGATACGCGACTCGGTCACCTTCAACTGTTCTTCGCTTTTCTGGGTCAACACCTGAGCCTCGGCCAGGCGTGCATCCAGCTCGGCCTGCTCGGCGCGCATGCGCGCATCACGAAAGTCTTCGCTGACCATGTTGGTCTTGGCTCGGGCGAACTTGTCTTCGGCCAGCTTGAACGCCTCGACCTGCTCGGTCGCGCCGACAGCCTTGGCCTGCTCCAGCGCCTGCTCGGACAGGCGCATCTGCTCATGAGGAGCCGGATCGTTGGCACAACCGGCCAGGGCTGCAACAGCCAGGACCAGGATCAGTGGTTGGATTCTCACGCATTCTTCCTACTGTTTGGGGGCGTCCCCGGTCATCTGCATCTGCGCTTTCCAGCGCTCCACATTCCGCTGCAGCACCGCCTCGGAGGCGCCAGAGATCGGCAATTCTGTCAGCTTTTTCGCCAGTTGCCCACGCAGCCAGGCATCGTTACAGGCCGAATTGTGCGACACCGCCAGGTACAGCCCCGGACGATCCACTGGCAGGCCGCGTGCTACGAGGTCGTTGCTCATGCCCAGGCTCTGGGTCATGGCCATCCCCGAATAGCGCCCCGCCAATACGTAGTCGACCTGCCCCAGCACCAGCTTCTGGAAGGCCTGGGTGAGATTCTGCGCAGGCACCAGCTTGAGCTGGGACTTGGCGAACGCCTCGAACGCCGGGGTCAGCCGGGCCTTCTCCGAAAGGCTGCCCTGATAGCGGGCCAGATCCGCCGGACCGTCGAAATCCAATGCCGAATCATGGCGAGTCCAGACCAGGTATTCGTTGAGCTGCAAGGGGGGATGGATGTAGTCCAGCGCGGTCAACTGACCGACTTGCATCGGCGTGTCCAGCAACAGGTCCATGCGCCCGCTGCGCACTTCCTCCAGCGCCTGCTCGCGGCGCCCGGCATGCAGCACCTCGACCCTCACCCCCAACTCGCCCGCCACCTGGCGCAACAGGTCGACATTGGCACCGATCAGGTGCCGGGGGTCTTGCGGGTCCTGCCAAGAGTACGGCGGTGCATCCGGGCTGCCAGTGGCCACCAGCTTTTCACACTTGCCGGCGGCCATCGCCTGCGAGGATAACAAGGCCACCATGCAGGTCAGCAAGCGACCCGTTCTGCCAAACGCCATTACCTTACTCCTTGCCAGCCATGCAAAAAAAAGCCCGACCCCTGTCACGAGGGTCGGGCTTCTTTATAAGTGAAGCGCTCGGATCAGACTAGCTTTTCCAGCTCCGGCACCGCCTCGAAGAGGTCGGCAACCAGGCCGTAGTCGGCCACCTGGAAGATCGGGGCTTCTTCGTCCTTGTTGATCGCGACGATCACCTTGGAGTCCTTCATGCCCGCCAGGTGCTGGATCGCGCCGGAGATACCGACGGCGATGTACAGCTGCGGTGCGACGATCTTGCCGGTCTGGCCGACCTGCATGTCGTTCGGCACGAAGCCTGCGTCGACCGCAGCGCGCGAAGCGCCGACAGCGGCGCCAAGCTTGTCGGCCAGGGCGTACAGGTGCTTGAAGTTGTCACCGTTGCCCATGCCACGGCCGCCGGAGACGACGATCTTGGCAGCGGTCAGCTCGGGACGATCGGACTTGGCCAGCTCTTCGCCGACAAAGGCCGACTTGCCGGCGTCGTGGGCAGCAGCCACGGCTTCCACCGCAGCCGAACCACCTTCGGCGGCCACGGCGTCGAAGCCGGTGGTACGCACGGTGATGACCTTGACCGCAGCGCTCGATTGCACGGTGGCAATGGCGTTACCGGCATAGATCGGACGCTTGAAGGTGTCGGCGGATTCGACCGAGACGATCTCGGAGATCTGATCGACGTCCAGCAGCGCAGCGACGCGCGGCAGGATGTTCTTGCCGTTGGTGGTGGCCGGGGCCAGCACGTGGCTGTAGCCCTTGGCCAGCTCGACGATCAGTGGCGCGACGTTTTCAGGCAGGGCATGGGCGTAGGCGGCATTGTCAGCGACCAGCACCTTGGCAACGCCAGCGATCTTGGCCGCAGCCTCGGCTACGCCGCCGACGTTCTGGCCTGCGACCAGCACGTGGACGTCGCCACCGATCTTGGCGGCAGCAGCGACAGTGTTCAGGGTGGCCGGGGCTACGGCACCGTTCTCGTGTTCAGCGACAACCAGGATAGTCATTTAGATTACCTTCGCTTCGTTCTTCAGCTTCTCGACCAGTTCGGCCACCGACTTGACCTTGATACCGGCGCTGCGTGCAGCAGGCGCTTCGACTTTGATGGTCTTGGTGGTGGAGGCGGTGGATACGCCCAGCGCATCTGGAGTCACGGTCTCCAGCGGCTTCTTCTTGGCCTTCATGATGTTCGGCAGCGACGCATAGCGCGGCTCGTTCAGACGCAGGTCGGTGGTGACGATCGCCGGCAGATTCAGCGCGACGGTCTGCAGGCCGCCATCGATCTCACGGGTGACGTTCAGCTTGTCGCCAGCCACTTCGACCTTGGAGGCGAAGGTACCCTGGGCGTAGCCGGTCAGCGCAGCCAGCATCTGGCCGGTCTGGTTGTTGTCACTGTCGATGGCCTGCTTGCCGAGGATGACCAGCTGCGGCTGCTCTTTATCGACGATGGCCTTCAGCGCCTTGGCCACGGCCAGGGAATTCAGCTCCTCGCTGGTCTCGACCAGAACGGCACGATCGGCACCCAGTGCCAGGGCGGTACGCAGTTGCTCCTGGGCGGCGGTCGGGCCGACGGCAACGGCGACGATCTCGGTCGCAACGCCCTTCTCTTTCAGGCGTACGGCTTCTTCGACGGCGATTTCGCAGAAGGGGTTCATGGACATCTTGACGTTTGCAAGGTCGACGCCGGAGTTGTCCGCCTTGACGCGAACCTTGACGTTGTAGTCGACCACTCGTTTGACAGCTACAAGAACCTTCATGGATTCCTCGTTACTCTCCGGTGAAAAGAATGTCGCCTGGGGCGTGCCCGGCGAATGCGCGTGGGTACAAGGACACCTCTGAAAACGTTCCGGGTCGAGCGAAATTTGCCATGACCGATCAGTCCTGTGCGGACTGGCGGGGCAAAACCCGCGGGTCATTTCCTGTCGTGGCGTGTAGACTCCACTACAAAAAGGGTTTCGGCCTGTATTCCCTGCTCTACGCCTGGTTTTTAGAGGTGCACCTGCGCCCGACGGTCAGCCTACGGCGAGCGTAAAACCGCTCGTATCTTGACCGTAACACCCAATCCGGTCAATACGGCAAATTGGCCAGCCTCCAGCCGCCCTCCTGTGATTTTACTGGGCTGCGGCAAATTCAAACAAACGTTTGTATTGGACCCGCCAAGTGGTGTAGATATAATGCGCGGCCAAGACAAAACGGTGTAGTCCGCCACCGGCACGGCTACAGCTGCCCCGACCGTGAGCGGGCATCCGACACCCATAAGACAAGCAACGCGATGAGCCTTGAGTAGGAGAGAACCTGTGGAACGCGAATACATGGAATTCGACGTGGTCATCGTCGGCGCAGGCCCGGCGGGCCTGTCTGCCGCCTGCCGCCTGAAGCAGAAGGCCGCCGAAGCCGGTAACGAGATCAGCGTCTGCGTGGTCGAGAAAGGCTCCGAGGTCGGCGCCCACATCCTCTCCGGCGCGGTCTTCGAACCCCGCGCGCTGAACGAGCTGTTCCCCGATTGGAAAGAACTCGGCGCCCCGCTGAACACCGAGGTCAAGCGCGACGACATCTATGTGCTCAAGGACCAGGGCAGTTCGGTCAAGGTGCCGGACCTGTTCGTGCCCAAGACCATGCACAACCAGGGCAACTACATCATCTCGCTGGGCAACCTGTGCCGCTGGCTGGCCCAGCAGGCCGAGAACCTGGGCGTGGAAATCTACCCGGGCTTCGCCGCCCAGGAAGCGCTGTTCGACGAGAGCGGCGTAGTCCGTGGCATCGTCACCGGCGACCTGGGCGTCGACCGCGAAGGTCAGCCCAAGGACGGCCTGTACACCCCCGGCATGGAGCTGCGCGCCAAGTACACCCTGTTCGCCGAAGGTTGCCGCGGCCACATCGGCAAGCAGCTGATCAAGCGCTTCGACCTGGACAGCGAAGCCGACGTGCAGCACTACGGCATCGGCATCAAGGAAATCTGGGAGATCGACCCGAGCAAGCACGAGCAAGGCCTGGTCGTGCACACCGCCGGCTGGCCGCTGGATGTGGTGAGCGCCGAGAACACCGGCGGCTCGTTCCTCTACCACCTGGAGAACAACCAGGTAGTAGTTGGCTTGATCGTCGACCTGTCCTACGCCAATCCCTACCTGTCGCCGTTCGACGAGTTCCAGCGCCTGAAGCACCACCCGGTGATCAGCCAGTACCTGGAAGGCGGCAAGCGCATCAGCTACGGCGCCCGCGCCATCTGCAAGGGCGGCCTGAACTCGCTGCCGAAGATGGTGTTCAACGGCGGCGCGCTGATCGGCTGCGACTTGGGCACCCTGAACTTCGCCAAGATCAAGGGCAGCCACACGGCGATGAAGTCCGGCATGCTGGCCGCCGATGCAGTGGCTGATGCCCTGTTCGCCGGCAGCGAAGGTGGCGACGCCCTCAACAGCTACGTCGAGGCGTTCAAGGCCAGCTGGCTGTATGAAGAGCTGTACGCCAGCCGCAACTTCGGCCCGGCCATGCACAAGTTCGGGCCACTGTTCGGCGCTGCGTTCAACTATGTCGACCAGAACTGGTTCGGCGGCAAGCTGCCGTTCACCCTGCACGACACCAAGCCCGACTACGCCTGCATGAAGCTGGCTGCCGACGCGAAAAAGATCGACTACCCCAAGCCCGACGGCAAGCTCAGCTTCGACAAGCTCAGCTCGGTGTTCCTCTCCAGCACCAACCATGAAGAGGAACAACCCTGCCACCTGAAGCTGACCGATCCGAACGTGCCGATCGCCACCAACCTGCCACTGTACGACGAGCCGGCCCAGCGTTACTGCCCGGCCGGGGTCTACGAAGTGGTCACCCAGGAAGACGGCAGCAAGCGCTTCCAGATCAACGCGCAGAACTGCGTGCACTGCAAGACCTGCGACATCAAGGATCCGTCGCAGAACATCACCTGGGTCACCCCAGAAGGTGCCGGCGGCCCTAACTACCCCAACATGTAAGGCCCGCGCCGCATGTAAAAAAGCCCCCTGGCAGCGATGCCAGGGGGCTTTTTCATCTGCTGCCGATACTCAGGACAGCACCACCGCGTCCTGCTCGAACAACGTCCAACCACCCTTGCCATCGACCTCCAGCCGGTGGCTGTGAAAGCCAGCCAGCGTGCTGCGGTGCCCGACACTCACCAGCAAGGTTTCCGGCATTTCGTTGCGCAGCAGCGAATACAAGGCATGTTCCAAACCTTCATCCATCGCCGAAGTGGACTCATCGAGAAACACCACATGCGGCTGGTTGAACAGCACCCGGGCAAACGCCAGGCGCTGCTGCTCGCCGATCGACAGGATGCGCGTCCAGTCGCGGCTTTCCTCCAGGCGCTCGGCCAGATGCGCCAGGTTCACTTGCCGCAATGCCTGCTGCATCCGCGCATCCTGCTCCTGGCCGACCTGGGCCGGGTAGGCGATGGCGGTGCGCAGATCCCCCAACGGCAGGTAAGGCCGCTGCGACAGGAACAGCGCCTGCGCCCCCAAAGGCCTCGCGACCGCCCCTTCTGCATAAGGCCACAATCCCGCCAGGGCTCGAAGCAGCGTGGTCTTGCCGCTGCCCGAAGGCCCCTTGATCAGCAATGCCTGCCCGGCCTGCAGGTTCAGGCTCAGGTCGGCAATCAACCGGTGGCCATCAGGGCGCAGCACCTGCAAACCAGCGATATCCAGGGCCCGCGGCAGCTCGCGGGTTGCCACGTGCGGCAGCTCGCTGGCCTGGTGGTTGGCATCGAGAAAACCGGTGAGACGATCGAGGGTCGCGCGGTAGCTGGCAAAGGTGTCGTAGGACTCACGGAAAAACGATAACGAATCCTGCACCTGCCCGAACGCCTGCGACGTTTGCATCACGTCACCCAGCTTGATCGCTCCGCTGAAGAAACGCGGCGCCTGTAGGATGAACGGGAACACCACCGCCACCTGGCTGACACCCAAGTTGAAACCGTTGAACTTCAGGCTCCGCCAGACCAGTGCCCAGACATTGCCGATCAAGGCGAAGAAGCGCCCGAGCAACGTGCCCCGCTCGACCTGCGCGCCCTGGTAGAAGGCAATGTTCTCGGCATTCTCGCGCAAGCGCATCAGTGCGTAGCGAAAGTTCGCCGTGAGCTTCTCGTTGAGGAAATTCAGGCGAATCAACGGCCGCCCAAGGCGGAAAGCGATCCAGGTGGCGATGAGCACATAGACGTACACCGCAAACACCATCGCCCGTGGCACCTCGACACCAGCCACTGCCAGTGGCGCCGACAGCCCCCAGAGAATACCGGTGAAGGCAACCAGCGAGACCAACGCACTCACTGCCCCGAGGGCCAGCGACACCGAGCCAGTAACGAAGGCATTGACGTCCAGCTCGATACGCTGGTCCGGGTTGTCCACCGGCTCTTCGAGGAACTGCCCGCGGTAGTAGGCATCGCCATGCATCCAGTCGGCGGTCAGGCGCTCGGTCAGCCAGACCCGCCAATGGATGTTGAACGACTGGGTGACGTAGTAGTTGAACAGAGAACGCAGCACATGAATGGTCGCCAGTACCGCGAACACCCCGAGCAGGTACCAGAACGCCGTCTGGTCCAGGCCCTGCAGGGCGCTATAGAAACCGTTGTACCAGAACGAGAACAGCACGTTCATGCGCACCGAGAACAGCGCCAGGAACAGCAGCAGGGCGAACACCAACAGCGGACGCCAGCTGCGCCTGAAGCTGAAGTAATCGCCTGCCAGTTGCCAGAACTGCTGGCCCCAGCGAGTGAAGCGCACCGCCAGGAAAGCGGCGGCGGTGAAGCCGACAAGGGTGATCAATGAAGCGACTGCAAGCCAGCTCAGGCTCTCTTGCAGGGCCTGGTGCCAGTTCATTTCCATGGTGGGGTTTCCGTGGCGAGTATTTACTCGAGCCTAGCACCGGCCGGGGCTGGCGAAGATGACGGAGGTTTCATGTTGGGCATGCCATGAACGCTAAACAGGCGACAAGCCGATGATGGTCCGCCCGATGCACTTGTCGAAAACCGCTTCCAGCGGCGAATAATCGCAAACAACTGCCGCTATGTTCGCAGCCACCCACTCATCAGGATCGACCGACCACCAGTCGATTTCAAAACCCGCGTTCAAGATCACGTGTTCGTAAAGAATCCGCTGAGCTCGCCCATTTCCCTCGCGAAATGGATGGACCATGTTCAAATCGCCAAAGCTTTCTGCCACGGCGCGGATCAGATCCGCACGCGAATAGCCCTCATACCAGCTTTGCCGTGCAAGGCTGCTGAATACTTTTGAAGCTTCGGCTTCAATGCGACTCATATTGCAGAAACGCGTGTGGCCTTTGGAAATATCGAGCGTGCGGATTTCTCCAGCCCACGCATAAATATCCTGAAAAAGCGCGCGATGAAGCCTCTGGAGATAGGGAAGATCGTAAGGAGGAAGCTCGAATGGGAGCTGGCTGGCGGCGAGCTCGGAAAAGTCCCGCTCGGCCCTGGCAAGCGCTGACTCATCACGAAGATCAAGTAGATTGCACAGGACGACCGTACCGGGATAACAGTAGGCGTCCTGTCCGACACCGTACTTGTCCAAGGATCAAACCTGCTTGCGGTAGTGACGCAACAACTCTTCCTTGGACGGGAGCTTACGCTCCGCGGAGTCAGGCGTGACATCAAAACCCTCAAGGCGCAGACTGGCTGCGTAGTTCGAGCGGCGAGTCTTTTCCCAAGCTGCTTTTTTGGTTTCCAAGCTGATGCCTTTCACCGTTCAACGCCTCTCACGGGGTGATGGAAGTTCGATTATAGCGAAAACGGCTAATGCCTGCGCGGCCTCGGCATGGGTCATGCCGAGGCCCGATCACTATCCCAACGCCTCCCGCACCTTCGAATCGAGCCCCTCCCCCGCATGGGCCTCGCTCCATTCGCTCAACTGCCGGCGCATCGCTGGGGTCCAGAAACTCTGCAAGTGCTGCCTCACCCCCTGCACCGCCAGCGCCCGGTCCGGCTCGCTGTCGAAGTAGTGGGCGATCTGGTTGGCCATCTTGACCAGGTTGTCACTGCTCATCGGCGGACCTCGGCTTTTTCCTGTCCTTCGACCTGGCGTCGCTCCTTGAGCAAGCGCTGCTGTTCGTCACTGAAATGCTGATAGCGCTTCTGCCATTCAGAGGGCTGGAACACCCGCACCACCTCAACCGCCGTGACTTTGTACTCGGGGCAGTTGGTGGCCCAGTCGGAGTTGTCGGTGGTGATCACGTTGGCACCGGACTCGGGGAAGTGGAAGGTGGTGTACACCACGCCCGGCGCCACCCGCGCACTGACCCGCGCACGCAACACGCTCTGCCCCGCACGGCTGCCCACGCCAACCCAGTCGCCGTCGCGGATGCCGCGGCTTTCGGCATCGCTGGCGTGGATCTCCAGGCGATCCTCATCGTGCCAGGCAACGTTGTGGGTGCGACGGGTCTGGGCGCCGACGTTGTATTGGCTGAGGATGCGGCCGGTGGTCAGCAACAACGGATAACGGGCATTGACCTTCTCGTCGGTGGGTACATAACCGGTGAGCATGAATCGCCCCTTGCCGCGCACGAACTGGTCGATGTGCATGGTCGGGGTGCCGTCGGGCGCGGCTTCGTTGCACGGCCATTGCAGACTGCCATGACGGTCGATCTCCGCGTAGCTGACGCGGTGGAAGCTCGGCGTCAGGCGGGCGATCTCGTCCATGATCTCGGACGGATGCCGGTAGTCCATGCGGTAGCCCAAGGCATTGGCCAGGGCCACGGTCGCCTCCCAGTCGGCCTTGCCGGCCAGCGGCTCCATCACCTTGCGCACCCGAGAGATGCGGCGTTCGGCGTTGGTGAAGGTACCGTCCTTTTCCAGGAACGAGCTGCCTGGCAGGAACACATGGGCGAACTTGGCGGTTTCGTTGAGGAAGATGTCCTGCACCACCACGCACTCCATGGCCATCAGTGCCGCGGTGACGTGCTGGGTGTTCGGGTCACTCTGGGCGATATCCTCGCCCTGGCAGTACAGCGCCTTGAAGCTGCCATCGAGCGCGGCCTCGAACATGTTGGGAATGCGCAGACCAGGATCAGGCTGCAAGGTCACGCCCCAGGCCTGCTCGAATTCACTGCGCACGGTCTCGTTGGAGATGTGCCGGTAGCCTGGCAATTCGTGAGGGAAGGAGCCCATGTCGCATGAGCCCTGGACGTTGTTCTGACCACGCAACGGATTGACGCCCACGCCTTCGCGACCGATGTTGCCGGTTGCCATGGCCAGGTTGGCGATGCCCATCACCGCCGTGCTGCCCTGGCTGTGTTCGGTGACGCCCAAGCCATAGTAGATCGCCGCATTGCCAGCGCCCGCATACAACCGTGCCGCCTCGCGGATCTGCTCGGCAGGCACGCCGCAGACCGGCCCAAGCGCCTCGGGTGAGTTCTCGGCCAGGCTGACGAACTCACGCCAACGCGTGAACTCGGCACTCTCGCAGCGCGCGTCGATGAAGGCCTGGTCGAGCAGCCCTTCATCGACGACCACATGGGCCAAGGCATTGAGCATGGCGACGTTGGTGCCCGGACGCAGTTGCAGGTGCAGCTCGGCGCGGGCGTGGGGCGAGTCGACCAGGTCGATGCGGCGCGGGTCGATGACGATCAGCCGCGCGCCCTGGCGCAGGCGGCGCTTGAGCTGCGAGCCGAACACCGGGTGAGCGTCGGTCGGGTTGGCGCCGATCACCAGGATCACGTCAGCCTGCATGACCGAGTCGAAGCTCTGGGTACCGGCCGACTCGCCCAGGGTCTGCTTCAGGCCATAACCGGTCGGCGAATGGCAGA